>CAYGIQ010000108.1:0-9214 GCA_964349885.1 uncultured Prolixibacteraceae bacterium
CATGCATACTATTATTTGTTTTTAATCAAATCAATCAATACAAATTAATCAGTAAGAAAATGAAAAAGTACCTTTCTTTGGCTGTCTTGGCCCTATTTTCAGTCGCGGCATACGCCCAGGATGCCGCTGATTTAATCAATCAGGCCAATGAAGCTATGAGGAACCGTCAGTACCTACAGGCTTTCGAAATGTACGATAAGGCTATGGGTAATCTGGGAGACGTTGAAGTACCCAACTCTATTTTTTTCAACATCGGCTTTGCCGCCATGCAAGCAGAGAAAAATGACGAAGCCATAAAATATCTCGACAAGGCAATTGAGGCGGATGTTAATGTTTCCAAATCATGGGAATACAAAGCGACCATCTACAACAAAACATCCAGTTTTGATAAGGCGCTAGAGGCATTCGAAAAAGCACTTGAAACCGCCGAAGAAAACATTGGTGCACTGAGTTTCTATACAGCCGTAGTTGCTTTCAGACTTCAAGATTTTGAAAAAACGGTTCAGTACTTCGACAAAGCCTATGCAGAAGGTTTTCGTCCCCAGGATGCTCTGGTAAACAAAGCATTGGCACTTAGCAGGATGCAGAACAGCGAAGCCTATCAAGCAACGCTTGAGGAGGGTTATTCAAAATATCCCGACGAGAAACGAATTTCTTCTGCCCTGGCCAATATCTATGTTGCAGAAGGAAATGCCATTTACCAAGGAGGTGCTCAAATTTTGACTGCTGCCAACCAGCGGGTTAATTCAGGGGCTATCACCACCGAGGATGATGCCTATAAGGCAGAGCTTGATAAGGCCAAAGCCGAATTTAAAAAAGCTATGGAAATTCTCACAAAAGCTGCTAGTGTCGATGCCACTAATGCAAATGCATCGCGTCTGATCGAAGCAATCAAGCCGCTTATTTAAATTAAGAATATCTCATATTTTAAAGCCGGTTGATGTCAAATCAGCCGGCTTTTTTGACGTATATCAATCTTCAAAATTTTGTTCAGAGCCTTTCTTGCCTTAGCGCTAGATTCCCCATTTTAAATTGGCAGCTCTACCTGTCTATGCTTAGGTGTACTTCAATGGTTTCAATTATCATGTGCAATGTGTTTAACTTTCTGTTAACACATACATTAGGGGGGTCTAGTTAATTTTGCAGTATGAAATTCATTAGAACAGCATTTGTTGCGTTATTGCTTGCATCGTTCCTTGTATCGATGTCGGGCTTTCTGATGTATTATGCCGAGTGTGCCTGCACCGGTGAAATTTCAGCTTCGCTTTACACTGCACCCGAGGAGTGCAATTCCTGTGAAAAGGAATCTACTGTTTGCCATGCCGCGGTTGATCATCCCGAGATAAGCATTCCGGAGGATAGTTGCTGCAACGAGAATAGTGAAGATGGCTGTGGAATTAATGAAGCCTGCGCCTGCGTTCTGCCCGAGCCCCTTTTATACCGCATCGATGATCAATTTAGTGTTGCTGAGTTGGTGCCCGTTAATTTTCAAATCTGGAAGCTGTTAGCCACTGTCGAATTTGAGAACATTGATGTTATTATTCAAAGTGAAATCTATTCTACAGCATACCAACCGCCACCACCCATTGCTGGGCTTCGTGGCTTTATCCATTTTATCTGTCAATCTAAAATTCCATCGATAGCTTGAATTTTCTAAATATACTTTTTTAGTAATTTTAAAAATTCAGTTATCATGCGTTATTTTTTAATCACCATCCTGTTTGGGGGACTCTTTCAAATTCAGGCTTATTCCCAGAGTCTGAGGGGTATCGTATTTGGTATAGAAGGAGAAGAGAAAATACCTTTGCCGGGTGTCAACATTTATTGGGAAAACACTCAAAATGGAACAACAACCGATGCATCGGGAAACTTTTCTTTGGCCAAAAGAGCATCGAATCACATGCTGGTTTTCAGTTTTGTGGGCTATGAATCCAAAACTCTCCATATCAGTGATTTGAGTCTGCTGGAAGTTGTGCTGGAGCCCAACCTTTCGCTAGGTGAGATTACTGTAGTTCAGAAAGACAGAGGTACCTACCTATCGACGATGACCCCGATTCAAACCGAACGTATAGGTGGAGCCGAATTGCACAAGGCAGCCTGTTGCAACCTGGCCGAAAGCTTCGAAACCAATCCCTCTGTCGATGTAAGTTACAACGATGCCGTGTCGGGTGCTAAGCAGATACGACTGCTTGGTCTTGATGGTATTTATTCACAACTTCAGACCGAAAATATGGCCAATTTCAGGGGATTGGCCACCAATTTCGGTCTCACCTTCATACCCGGACCCTGGATGGAGTCTATCCTTGTTTCGAAGGGTGCAGCGTCGGTTCTAAATGGTTATGAATCTATTGCAGGACAGATCAATGTTGAGTTTAAAAAGCCTGACAGCGAGGAGAAACTTCACCTCAATGCCTTTGCCAGTGCCGACGGTAAACTTGAATTTAACGGCAATACCAACCTTCGCTTATATAAAGATATGCTCACCACCGGTATTTTTTTTCATGCCGAAAATCTTTCAGAGAAAATCGACCACAACAAGGATGGTTTTTTGGATCATCCGCTCGCGCGTCAGTTTCATCTCTACAACTCTTGGAAATACAACAATTACAAGGGATTGTTTTTGCATGGTGGGTTGAGGTTGCTTTCGGACGACCGTACAGGTGGACAAACAAGCTTTGTGCAGGGTATGGCTCGGAATATCCAGAACCCCTATGGGATTGGCATTGACAATCAACTAAGGGAGGCGATCTTTAAAGTAGGCTATGTTTTTCCATCTCAGTCGTCGGCCATCGCTCTGCTATCCAATGCTGTGGGTCATGAGCTTACCTCGTTCTACGGATTGAACAACTACGATGCCAGTGAGCAACGCTTCAATGCCAACCTTATTTGGACTCAGGATCTTGATGCACGTGGTCACCATCAGCTCAACAGCGGTGCCAGCTATTTTTTCAACCGTTTCGAAGAGATGTTAGACCTCTGGTCAACCAACCGTTTTGAGTCGGTGCCCGGTATTTTTTCGGAGTATACACTCAAGCCTTCAGAACAGCTAACCTTCATGACAGGTATCCGGGTTGATTTTCATAACATTTTTGGCACCTTTATTACCCCCAGAATGCATTTCAGGTATCAGCCCGATCCGCGTTGGACCTTCAGAATGAGTGGAGGTAAGGGATCGAGAACGGCCAATGTTCTGGCTGAAAACAGCCATATGCTCTCTACCGCAAGAACGTTGAGGTTCGACGAAATCATCCGGGAGGAAGCATGGAACTATGGTGCCAGTGTAATCCAAAACTATCAATTGCTGGGCCGTGATTTGCAAATTTCGGCAGAATACTACCGAACTGAATTTATCAAACAGCTGATAGTCGACCGTGAATCGAGCAGCGAATTTATTACCATCGCCCCCCTTGAGGGCCAGTCGTACGCCGATAGCTGGCAGTTGGATGTTCGCTATCCATTGGTGAGAAATCTTGATCTTACACTCGCCTGGCGTGAAAACCGAATCAAGCAGACCATTGGCGGAAAGCTGGTCGACAAACCCCTAGTTAGCAGATACAAAGGTCTAATTACTGCCAACTATACCACAAACCTGAAAAGGTGGATGTTCGATTATACGGTTCAGTTAAACGGGGGTGGCCGTCTGCCTGAGTGGCCGGGTATGGCTGTAATGACCGCAGGCGAGTTTCCTGCCTACACGGTAATGAATGCACAAATTACCCGCTACTTCCGTTGGGGAAGTGTCTATTTGGGGTCGGAGAATCTAACCAATTACATGCAACATCACCCTGTTTTGGGCGCCGACAACCCCTTTGGTACCGGATTTGATGCAACTCAAATATGGGGACCCGTATCCGGTCGCAGAACTTATGCCGGAATCCGATATACGCTCAATTATAACTAACCATAAAAATTACTGCCATGAAAAAATGGATGATTTCTTTTGTTTTTGTCTCGATGTTCCTATTTGCAATGGGTGCAATGGCTCAGACTAAAAATGACCGTGTGGTCTATTTCAAAAGCAGTATGGATTGCCATGCATGCGAAAAAACTTTGTTCGATCACCTGCGTTTCGAAAGGGGAGTGAAGGATCTGTCAGTTGATTTGGAAACCAACACGGTTAAAATTGTCTATGTTGCCAATCGGTCCGATGAAGCAGCGCTTCAGAAGTCAATTGAGAAGAAGGGTTATGAGGCGAACAAACTCAGTGAAGACCAATACGAAAAACTTCTGAAGACCAAAACCACTGCGCCGCAGTCCACTCCGTCCACACAACGTCAATGACAGGGTTAAACCCCATTGATGAGGCTGTATCTTAATGTGCGGTTGTTTTTTCGAGGTAGTCGTGTAGTATGTTCTTCTCTTCGATGGCCAGCTGAATTACGTCGAGCATTATGTCGAGACTGAAGGCTTCGAGGTTGAACGTGATGTCAAAAATCTCCTCTACGTTGAGGGGCTTAGCCATTACGGCATGTCTGTAGGCATGACGTTCCTTTTCTACCTGTGTGCAAAAGTCGATGGCTCCTTGACGGTCGAGGTTGTTTTTCTGCATAATGCTTTTAAAACGGTATTCAGGGGGAGCAACAATCCTTATGTGTAGTGCATTTTTAATATCGGCAGCGATTACATTGCTGGCCCGACCAACAATTATGCTGAACCCATCTTCGGCGAAGCTACGGATAACTTCAACCACTGTTTTTCGCACTTTTTTGTCGCTTTTGTACTTTTTTTCGTTAAAGGCATTGATGATCTCGTCGAAGGTGGATCGGTCTAACTGTTTGAAAACCTTCGAAACCCGCTCTGGATCTAAGTCCAATTCAACTGCACTCTGCTGAAAAATCTCTTTACTGAGTACTTTCCAGCGGTGGTGCGGATATTTCTGGTTAAGTCGTTCGGCTAGTGCTTTTGCAATAGCAATGCCCGAGCAGCCAACTTCACGTGAAATGGTGATAACCGGACCCGGAGGCCGTCCCTCTTTCACTACAACCGGTGCTGTTCGGGTCATTCTTTTATTGAGGTAGGTAAGTAGTGTGTTGTTCATAGCAGTCCGTGTTTTTATCAAGTTTTACGAGCATGGCAGCCATAGGTTGTATGTTCTATAGCATGGGACCATGGGTTGCAGAAACTTAGGGTTGTTTGGAACCGATAGCAACCATTGGAAATTTTAGTAAAAAGGCCTACATTAGGGAGTTAAAATCTTGTTGTCTTTTTGCTTTGGGCCTTGTTTACACTGTCGTAACTTAGATGCCTCAATCAACGGACGATACAATAATTAAATCATCGTTTTCACGCTCAAAATGTCATCAATATGTTTGAAACTTCTACCTATGTTTCCCGCCGAAACTCCCTGATCAATAAGCTCGATAATGGTATAATCCTTCTTTTGGGTAATGTCGAATCCCCTATGAACTATGCTGCCAATACCTTTCATTTTCGACAGGACAGCACCTTCCTCTATTTTTTCGGGCTGGATATGCCCGATTTGACGGGTATTATTGATGTAGAGAATGGCGAAGAGATAATTTTTGGGAACGATGTCGAAATGGAGGACATCATCTGGATGGGTACACAAATACCTCTTTCAGAAAGAGCAGCGCGCATTGGTGTTTCGCGGTCGCAACCGCTGAAAAATCTGAAGGAATATCTGGCTACTGCCATCCGGCAAGGACGAAAAATTCATTTTTTGCCCCCCTATAGAGCAGAGAATAAGCTTTTTTTAGAAACACTCACCGGTATTCATGTAGTAAGGCAAAAAGAATATGCTTCAATTTCACTGATCAATGCAGTGGTTAGCATTCGTTCGGTTAAGGAGGCTGTCGAAATTCTGGAGATAGAAAAGGCCTGTGCTGTTGGTTACGATATGCACCTGGCTGCCATGAAGATGGCAAAGACAGGCGTATGGGAGCAATCTATTGCCGGTAAATTGGAGGGAATTGCCGTTTCAGGTGGTGGAATGCTTTCGTTTCCCGTAATACTGTCACAAAATGGTGAAACGCTCCACAACCACGATCACTCACAAATGCTTACTGAAGGCAGAATGCTCCTCACCGATGCCGGAGCAGAAACCGGACTGCATTATGCATGCGATTTTACGCGTACTACTCCCGTAAATGGAAAATTTACTGCTCAGCAGCGCGAAATATACGACATTGTCTTGGCCGCCAACAATAAGGCCACCGCAATGATACAACCGGGGGTTACCTACCTTTCGGTTCACTTGGCAGCTTCCGAAGTCATAGCAGAGGGTCTTACACGGCTGGGACTGATGAAAGGAGACCCAAAAGCGGCTGTAGCTGAGGGTGCGCATGCCTTGTTTTTCCCTCATGGGTTGGGCCATATGATGGGGCTCGATGTACACGACATGGAAGATTTAGGCCAAATCCATGTTGGTTATGATGAGGAGATTCGGCCATCAAACCAGTTTGGTACAGCCTATCTGCGCCTCGGACGTAGACTTCAGGAGGGATTTGTGGTTACCAATGAGCCCGGAATCTATTTCATACCCGCCCTTATCGATCAGTGGATGGCAGCTGGCATGCACAAAGATTTCATACAATACGATCGGTTGGAGGCGTATCGTTCCTTTGGAGGTATTCGTCTTGAAGATGATATTTTGGTAACCTCCTCGGGTAGTAAAATTTTGGGCAAACGGATACCTATAGATCCGGAAGAGGTTGCCTCAATAGCAGCGGGTTAATTCATCAGATGCATGCTCAGGCCTTCACTTGCCTTTCCTTTACAATATGACGGTCGAAATAGTCGAGTTCTGTTTGCATCTCTTCCTTTAACTCATAATATTGTTGTAAGGCGGCTTCATCGCCTGCATAGCCTGAAAAAGGATTTCTAAATCCCAAATGCAATCTTCGTTTCCCGATAACCATGTCGTGAGGCACCGATTCCGCAGTTCCATCGCCCACTGTGATGACAAAATCAAAGTTCGATTCTCTAATCATTGATAGATCTGACAGATCTTCTTGGCGGACCACCAAACCAGAATGGTTCATCACATCCAGAGCTTTCGGATGCATTTTGGTTTCAGGATAGATGTCGGCTGCGAAAACCAAAAGGTTTTGATTGATCGAACGAAGAATGGCCGATGCCATGATGGAGAGACAGGGATTTGATGCACTTAAAAACAACATCTTCATAGGTGTATGGTTTATTTTAATGACGGGTCAGTTGGCTTTCCCAGACATATTTTGGTGTGAAAAAAAGGTGTTTATCTGCTTATGCATCCTGTATGGGATGGAGTTTGATTCCAAGTTAAGCAATCCGTCGTTGTTAAAAAAGGAGTAATATGGGTTAAAGTGTTTGTGCGCAGGTTTCTACCTATGTTTCACAACATGCCCAATGGCCAGTGTTGTACATTTGTCTTCGGAACGGCAGTAATGTTTAAAATCAAGGGGTTGGCTTTGGTTATCTTATCTAAGATTAAACCTTGGGTATTTAATTTAACCAGCAGATAATAAGTAGAAAAGCTACATTAAGGCTGTTGTCGTACCTTGTGGTGTATACAGCTATCTATAAAAAAGACAATTTTCTTTGAGTATTCAGGTGTAAATATCTATTTTCGTCACAAATTGCCTTCGTTCCGTGTTGGAGAAGGAGTAACACTATGTGTGATGGAGCCTAAAGATCTAAAAAACTCTGAAGAGTTGATGCGTCAAAACAGTGACGATTCTGTAATTGAAATTGAACCTCAAGAGGTTAAGCCCAAAGCAGGACAAAAACGTCAGGCTAAAAAGGATGCGGAAGTTAAATTGGAAACACCAGCCATTGTGGCGTCTGAAGTGATGGCCGATACGAGTGCTGCCACTGCCGAAGCAAAAGCTACGGATGCAACAGACAAACTGGATGTTAGCATCGCTTCCGAACCAATTGAAAGCCCCGTTGTTTCGGCAGGAGCCGAAGAACCGGAGATGGTAGAAAATGTGGAAATTCCGACCAGCTCAATCGAAAATATTGCTGAGCCTGTCGTAGTTTTGGAAGCCGTCCATGAAACCTCTGAAGTTGCTGGAACTGAAGCTGTATTGGAGGTAGAAGTTCCCCAAGAATTGCCTGTTCTTGAGAATGCATTGCATGAAAAGCCAGAGAAGGTAACCACCGCAGTGCTCGTTTCAGAAGAGACTGATTCATTAGAGGTCGAGTCAAAAAAGGAAGCTGACATCGATGAATCTGAAGGGCCAGAAGTAGATCAGGAAGATGATGCTCCTGAAGACGCGTTCGAAATGCCCGATTACCCTCAGTTCGCTCAGATTGATCTGGTTAATACGCTCCGCGAAATCATTGAAAGTCCTGACCATCGCGAAAAACATATCCCCCTTATAGCAGCTGCCTTCCGACAGCTTGCCGACAATCAGGTTAAGGAGCAAAAAGCTAAATTCCTGAGCGATGGCGGATTAGAGGAGGAGTTTGTTATAGATGAAAATCCCTATGAAAACGAGATCAACGATCTGATAAAGCAACATCGTCAAAATAAATTTGAGCAGTCGCGAAAAATGGAGGCCGAGAAGGAAACAAACCTTCAGGTGAAGTATTCTATAATCGAAGATATTAAGAATCTGCTCAACAACGAGGAATCGATCAACAAAACCTTTCAGGATTTCAGAGAACTCCAGAAACGTTGGTACGATATGGGGCCGGTGCCACAGGCCAAAATGAAGGATCTTTGGGACACCTATCATTTTCATGTCGAAAACTTTTACGACTATATTAAAATCAACAAAGAGCTTCGCGATCTGGATTTAAAAAGGAATTTGGAGGCCAAAATCGGTTTGTGTGAAAAGACGGAGGAGCTGTTGCTTGAACCTTCCGTAATCCGTGCGTTTAATACCTTGCAAAAGTTTCACGAACAGTGGCGCGAGATTGGACCAGTTCCGCGCGATAAGAAGGATGATCTATGGGAGCGTTTTAAGGCTGTTACCTCTCAAATCAACCTGAAGCATCAGGAGTTTTTTGAAAAACGCAAACTTGATCAAAAAAAGAACCTTGATGCCAAAATTGCCTTGTGCGAGAAGGCCGAGGAGCTTGGGGGTTCTGCGTTTGAAAACCATAAGGAATGGGATGAAAAATCGAGAGAGCTTGTTGAACTTCAGAAAGTTTGGCGAACCATTGGTTTTGCTCCAAAGCGCGACAACAATAAGATATACAATCGCTTCAGAACGGCCTGCGATAGATTTTTTAGCAAAAAACGAGAATTCTATTCTCAGAGCAAAGA
>CAYGIQ010000109.1:0-9208 GCA_964349885.1 uncultured Prolixibacteraceae bacterium
GAGTTATGCAGTGCCAATCTTTATGATGATTCTGCTATTCGGTATGATTGCTTTCGTAACCAACTTGGCAGCGCCTATGGGTGTTGTGGTTAAGGAGCAGTTCCAGGCTTCCAACTTCCTCGGTATGCTGGGTAACTTTGCCAACTTTGCAGCATATGCCGTTATGGGTATTCCTTCGGGCAAACTGCTGGCCCGGATTGGTTATAAAAAGACCGCCCTACTTGCCATTGTGGTAGGTTTTGTAGGTGTTCTTATTCAGCTGCTGTCGGGTGTACTCGGAAGCTTTGTGGTGTATTTGACTGGTGCCTTTGTTGCCGGTTTCTCAATGACCATGCTTAACACAGTAGTTAACCCAATGCTCAACACCCTTGGTGGTGGTGGTAAAAAAGGCAATCAGCTGATCCAGATTGGTGGCTCTTTCAACTCTACAATGGCAACGCTTGTTCCCATGATGGTTGGTGCACTTATCGGAGAGGTTACCAAAACTACTTCTATTGCCGATGTGGCTCCCGTAATGTACATTGCTATGGCCATTTTTGCACTGGTTGGTTTTGTCCTCTACTTTGTCAACATTCCAGAACCTCATGTGGTTAAGGACAAAGTTGCGGTGGTTTCCAAATACAGCGCTTGGTCGTTCCGCCACTTTGTATTGGGTGCCATTGGTATCTTTGTATATGTAGGTGTTGAAGTAGGTGTTCCCGGAACCCTCATGCTTTTCCTTGCCGACGCGAATGCGGGTGGGCTTGCAGCCGCCACAGCTGGTTTTGTTGCCGGTACCTATTGGTTTCTTATGCTGGTGGGCCGCTTTGTGGGTGCCTCCATTGCTGGTAAGGTTTCCAGTAAATCGATGTTGATTACCGCGTCTAGTGTTGGTATGGTGTTAATTTTACTGGCCATATTTTCGCCCACCTCTACCGTAGTGAATATTCCGGTGATTCAGTCAACTGCCACGGGTGGAATTGGTTTCGGTTTAACCAGTGTGCCTATTAACGCTATGTTCTTGGTACTGGTAGGTCTTTGTACTTCCGTAATGTGGGGTGGTATTTTTAATTTGGCCGTCGAAGGTCTCGGAAAATTTGTAGCACCTGCCTCGGGTATTTTCATGACCATGGTAGTGGGTGGAGGTATTTTGCCTCTGGTTCAAAACTTTGTAGCCGACAAAGCCAACTATATGGTATCCTATTGGGTTCCTCTGTTGGGATTGGCCTACCTGCTCTACTATGCGCTTATTGGCAGTAAAAATGTAAACAAAGATATTCCTGTCGATTAATTTGTTATACACCGCTATATAAAAAAGGTCGGAGGAATTTCCCCGGCCTTTTTTATTTATTGAAAAACCTAGCGGTGCCCACAAGAGTATTCCACACTTTTTCTATTTTTAGGGCTTCAAGCGTCAACAATGGAAAATTTCTATAAAGATCATTCTCTTCACTTTTTAGCCGTCGATTGCATCATCTTCGGCTACGAAAAGCAGACTCTAAAGCTGTTGCTCTACCGTCGCGATTTCGAACCCGCACGTGGAAGTTGGTCGCTGATTGGTGGTTTCGTAAAATCGGACGAGTCGTGCGAAGTTGCTGCCGGACGCATCTTGCAAAAGACTACCGGTCTCGAAAATATCTATTTGGATCAGGTAGCTGTATTTTCCAATCCACAACGCGAAGAGGTTGCACGGGTGGTAACCGTTGCCTTTGTAGCGCTTGTTAACATACACGATAAGAAACCTGCTACCGATCTGGTAGGGGATACCCTCTGGTGGCCAATGACGCATTTGCCCAAAATGGTTTTCGACCACGCAGCAATGGTGGATCTCGCTTTGCGGCAATTGCAGCACAAGGCTGGTTACAGCCTTGTTGGAGCAGAACTTCTGCCAGCAATTTTCACCATGAAGCAGTTGCGCAGCTTGTACGACGCCATCTACCAGCGCAAATTCGACGCTGGAAATTTCAGAAAAAAGATTCTTTCCCTTCATCTTCTGGAGCGCCTCGACCAAAAAGATTTCACTGGCTCCAAAAAGGGTTCATTCTATTATAAGCTAAAACCCGAATCGATGGATGCAGAAATCGACCGCATTGTAAAATTTTAATATGCCAGAATAATGCGGTCCATTGGCTTTTATATCCCATATACCGAAGAAATCTGTTCTCTGTCTGGAATTTACAAAAACCGCTTTCATTAAACTTCTAATAAACCTGACATGACTACCTTAGATTGGATTGTTTTAGGATTGTTTGTTGCCGGATTGATAGGCATTGTGGTATGGGTGCTTCGTAAAAAGGAGGAGAATACCACCGACTATTTTTTAGCCGGACGCGATGCGACTTGGTTGGCCATTGGTGCCTCTATTTTTGCCTCCAACATTGGGTCGGAGCATTTGGTAGGGCTTGCCGGAGCGGGTGCCGAAAGTGGCATGGCCATGGCTCACTGGGAAATGCATGGTTGGATCATCCTTATATTGGGATGGTTTTTTGTCCCGTTTTATGCCCGTAGCGGTGTATTTACCATGCCCGAATTTCTAGAACGGCGCTACAACTCGCATGCCCGATCATTTCTTTCCATTATATCGCTCGTGAGTTATATTCTCACCAAAGTGGCGGTTACCGTTTATGCTGGTGGAATCGTATTTAAGGATGTATTTAACATTGAGTCGGTTCAGTTTATGGGGTATAGCATCGACTTTTTTTGGATAAGTGCCATAGGTCTGGTTCTGATTACTGGGCTCTACACCACTTTTGGCGGCATGCGGGCTGTGCTTTACACTTCTTTGCTGCAAACGCCCATCTTGCTGATCGGTTCGTTGGCCGTGCTATTTATTGGACTCTATAAAGTAGGTGGCTGGAACGAATTGCTCGAAATTACCCGTGCCAACGTAACCCCACTGGGCGACGATATGACATCGCTCATGCGTTCTCATCGCGATCCCGAATTTCCGTGGACAGGAGTTATTTTGGGGTCAGCCATTATTGGCTTCTGGTATTGGTGTACCGATCAGTTCATCGTGCAGCGGGTGCTATCAGGACGCAACATCACCCAGGCCAGGAGAGGTGCCATATTTGGGGCCTATCTGAAACTTACTCCGGTATTTATTTTTCTAATTCCCGGTATGATTGCCTATGCCCTCAATCAGAAAGGAATAATAACCCTTGCTTCGAACGACGCTGCCTTTTCAACCCTAGTAAAAGAGTTGCTGCCCATGGGCTTTAAAGGGGTAGTAATTGGGGGTATTCTGGCTGCACTAATGAGTTCGCTTGCCTCGCTCTTTAACTCGTCGTCGATGCTCTTTACAATCGATTTTTATCAAAAATATCGCCCGGGAGCTTCCGAGAAACACTATGTTACGGTCGGTCGAATTGCCACCGTAGTGGTTGTGCTGCTTGGTATTCTTTGGATACCGGTTATGAAAGGCCTCGGGAAAGTGCTTTATGAGTATTTGCAGGATGTGCAGTCGTTGCTGGCGCCCGGAATCGCTGCCGTATTCCTACTGGGTGTTCTCAGCAAGAAAACCACCCCGGCAGCAGGATTCTACGGATTGGTGATTGGCTTTGTGCTGGGAATGGCCCGACTCGGTTTCAATATTTTTGCCGAGGCTTTTCCTCCCGGAGGATTCATTGATACAATTTTTCTGCAACACAATTGGCTGCACTACGAAATCTACCTCTTTGTGGTCGTAATTGCCGCCATGGTGGTCATCAGTTATTTCACTACCCAAAAAGATTCAGTGCTAATACAGGGACTCACCATGGGTTCGTTTAGCCCCGAGCAAAAGGCCGAAATAAGAGCCAGCTGGACAAACTGGGATGTTGTGCACTCGGTTGTCATTATTACCGTTATTCTCGTGTTTTATGCCTATTTCTGGTAACAACCTTAGAATATAGATACCTTTATGAACAAAAGATTTACCATTGGAATTGATTTTGGAACCGATTCGGTTCGGGCGTTGATTGTGGATGTAATGAGTGGGGAAGAGGTGGCCGGTGCCGTTTTTAACTATCCGCGGTGGAGCAAAGGGATGTATTGCGATGCTACCGCCAACAGGTTTCGCCAACATCCAAAGGATTATCTCGAAGGTCTCGAATATACCATTAAGGAGGCACTGAGAGTCGCCCCATCCGGAACAGCCGAGCGGGTGGTTGGTTTATCGGTCGACACAACCGGATCTACCCCGGTGGCGGTCGATGAACGGGGTACCCCCTTGTCGCTAACCCCCGGATTTGAGGAGAACCCAAATGCGATGTTTGTGCTTTGGAAAGACCATACCGCCATTCAGGAGGCCGACGAGATCAATCGGCTGGCGGCAGGATGGGAAATCGACTTTACCCAATACGAAGGCGGTATATACTCGTCCGAATGGTTTTGGGCCAAACTGCTCCATATTGTGCGCAGCGACATAGCTATTTACCGTGCCGCCTATTCGTGGGTAGAGCATTGCGACTGGATTCCCGGATTGCTTACCGGCAACACCCATCCGAAAACAATGAAACGGAGCCGATGCGCTGCAGGCCACAAGGCGATGTGGCACGAAGCATTTGGCGGATTGCCCTCGGAGGCCTTTCTGACCGCACTCGATCCGATGCTTGCAGGGCTTCGCGAGAAGCTGTTTAAAGAGACCTATACGTGCGATGTGGCGGCCGGTACGTTGAGTGCTGAATGGGCAACCCGACTTGGACTGCCCCAGAGCGTAGTGGTGGGTGTAGGCTCGTTCGATGCCCATATGGGGGCCCTGGGAGCCGAAATCAAGCCTTATTATGTCTCGAAGGTGATGGGTACCTCTACCTGCGATATGCTGATAGCTCCCCTCGAAGAGGTGGGAGATAAGCTGGTACGTGGTATCTGCGGACAGGTGGATGGCTCCATTGTTCCGGGCATGATTGGCCTCGAAGCAGGCCAGTCGGCTTTTGGCGATATTTACGCATGGTTCAGGCAGCTGCTATCGTGGCCGCTCGATAACCTGCTGGCAGAATCAACCCTCATTGATGCCGAAACCCGTCGTAAATTGATTGATGAAACCAAGGCCGGAATATTAACCCAATTGGGCTTAGCGGCCGCGCAAATTCCCCTCGACGAAAGTGCTCCTGTTGCCCTCGATTGGCTTAACGGTCGGAGAACACCCGACGCCAATCCTACGGTTAAGGGAGCGATATCTGGCTTGACATTGGGAACCGACGCTCCACGCATCTATAGAGCACTGGTGGAGGCCACCGCCTTTGGGTCGCGCGCCATAAATGAACGTTTCCGCGAGGAAGGAATACGGGTTGATGGGGTAATCGCACTGGGTGGTGTTGCCCGAAAATCTCCCTTTGTGATGCAAATTATTGCCGATGTTCTGAATATGCCCATTCAGGTAGCCCGTGCCGAACAGGCATGTGCCCTTGGTTCGGCCATGGCGGCTGCTGTTGCATCGGGGATATATGCCACCATTGCCGAGGCTCAGGAGAAAATGGGCGGCGGCATTGAACTGGAATATCTGCCGATTGCCGAAAATGTGGAACGGTACAACAGGCTTTACAAAGCTTACAACCAACTGGGCGAGTTTGTGGAGTTTGGTAGGGAATCTTCCCAGTAGGGGAAGTAAACCTGCCAATGGTACCTATTAGCGGCTTATACCGTTAATTTTGGCCTCTTGAAGTATGTATACCAACCGGCTGTAGTCGTCCGGATTAAGCACAAGCCGACCCTGTACCTCAACAAAATCGTCGGTTTTTAATCGCTTGAATATACGTAGATCGTCGGGGTGCGGCTCCATCTCCACTACGGTTTCGATGCCTGCTGCCGAGCAGAAGAAACAGGTGGCCATTGGATTCGTCGAAAGCACATAGAGATCGCCAGTTAGGTCGGCTGCCAGAAAAAATCCCTTCAAGGTAACCATCTCCCCATCGAGCTCCTGCACCGCGGGCCCAAAACGGGCACGGGTAATGTAAGCCCCCAGTTTAACCGACCAGGTGTACCTAACCCGCACATCACTGAGCATGAGCTTCCAGTTGGCATCGGAGTCGGGGTGAGACTCCTGAGTAGCCATGGGTTGCCCAATAAGCAGCAATATCAGAATAAGGAGCCTCATGTTACTTTTCGTTGGTCAGGATATAGTGAATATTTTTGCGGTATGCCTTCAATGCAGGCAGCAGTGCAGCTGCCACCCCTACCAGTGGAGATGCAGCCAGCAGCCATACATCACCCATCGTAAATACTCCCCAGGGTGAGATAAAACCTCCTGCAAGGTGGTTCACCAGCAATAGCAAAAATTTGGCCACGATAATTCCGGTTGCTCCACCCAATACCGAAACCCATATTCCCTGCAACAGCAACAGCAGCATAACCTTGCTTCTGCTGGCCCCGAGGGTGCGCAGCAGGGCTATTTCGTGGAGATTTCTGCTAAGGGTTTGTGTAAGATGCCCCAACAGGTTGAGTACCGAAATGGCTATGATGATATAGGCCAGCCAGCGTAATACCTTCAGTCCGTTTCCGGCAATGGCAAAAAGCCGGTGGGTTTCGAACGCCGGCGATGCTGCCTGCATCCGTGTATTATCGTTGATGAAACGGGGCAGTTGAATTGCAGCACGGGGTGTTTCATACATCAGAAGCACCGCTGTAATTTGCTTGCCTGTGCTGCTGTCGACAGTCGATGCGGCATTCATCTCACGCGACTGATAGAGATGCATTTCCCATGGCGATAAATCTTCGCGGCGGTCGAGTTTATCAATCAGTTCCAACCATTCAGCCTCGTCATCGTCTTCATTGTAACTAAATTCGATGGTTGCAGCTCCGTTGTGTTCCACCCCATGATCGTGTTCGTGATCATGATTATGAAGGTGCTCGTGGTCATGATGGTCGCGTTCTGGAGCCGACCCCGAAGAAGCAGGTTGGTGGTCATCGTGGTCGTCGTGGTGCTCATGGTCATTTTCGCTGTGAATGAGCCAGTAGGTATCGAGCGATGTCAAAATCAAAAAATCGATGATGGTTCCGGTAGGGGCCAAAATGCCGGTAACGGTGTATATATCTTCGTCGTGCTGGTGTCCGTGTTCCGTAAAACCATGCCGGCCGCTAAAGGGGCTGCCAATCTGGAGCCCTCCGTTTTTGGACGCCACCGAGCCTACAACTGCCTCGAAAGGGTGCTCAAACCAGCTTCCTGTAGCCAAATCAGCTCCATAGAGATCGCCGAATGCGGGCGTTGTACCTACAATGCGTATACCCTGGTAGTTGTCGCCCAGCGAAATGGGAACCGCTTTTCGCACCATTGGATGGTTGGAGAGCCGATTGGCCTCGTCGAGCGAAATATTGCCGGTTGGTACATCCATGTGGAAAAGTGAAGAGAGAATAAGCTGCACCGGACTGCCCTTGGCACCAACCACCAAATCGATGCCTGCTAGATTGCGCAGAAACTGATCTTTTACCAGTTTTTCGGTGCCGGTAACCAGCGATATAATGCCACTCCCCACAGCAAATAGGAGTATGCTCATTAGCCCATTCCATGGTTTGTAGCGCAGTTTGCTGATGCTAAGCTTAATAACTCCCATAACGCATCCTTTAGAGGTTAAAATGGTGGGTAAACGCAGGCTTGAGCCGGACATCGTGTGTGGCAATCAACAATGCCGAGCCATATTGGGAAGTAGTTTGCAGCAAGAGTTCCGAAAAAAGCCTACAGTTTGTATCGTCGAGACTGGAAGTGGGTTCGTCGGCCAGCACCAGCATGGGTCGGTTGGCCAGTGCCCTTGCAATTGAAAACCGCTGCAGTTCACCCATGCTAAGATCGAACGGGAATTTTTGAGTCAAATTTTGCAGGTCGAGGTCCCGCAGCAGTGTTTCGAGGTAAAGCATATCAGTTTTTGCTCCGGCGAGCGATTGCGCCAATGTGAGGTTCTGAAGCATGTTAACGGCATCAATAAAAAAGTGACGTTGAAATACCAGTCCGATGTGCCGACCTCTGAAGCGGTCAAGAGTAGCTCCTGCTAGGCGGTTTATTTGGGTTCCGTTGATGGTAATTTCGCCATCAACGGGGGGTAGAATTCCCGCCAAAAGGTGCATTAGTGTAGTTTTACCGCTTCCGGAGTTACCCATCAGCAGGGCATGTTCGCCCCCATTGAGGGAGATCTCCGGAAAATCAAAACTTCTGCCTCTGGGGTAGGTAAAACGCACATTGCGGGCAGTGAGCATGGTAAAGTCGTTTAGTGGGTGTGTCCGTGATGGTGGATATGGTCGTGGGCGTGTCCGGCATGGGAGTGGTCGCCCATTACAAAATACATCAGCAGCAAACCTGCGATAATCATAACCAGCTGTATCGCCGAATTGCGTCGCGAGCGATCCTTGTTCAGTTCGGGCATCAGGTCGGTTCCGGCCAGGTAGATAAAGCCCCCTGCTGCAATGGGTAAAACCCAGATGGAAAGCGACTCCACCGAACTGCCGATCAACAGGGTTACTACGTTGCCCAAAATGGCGGCCAACGCAGCATAAAAATTCAACCACAATGCCTTTTTGGCCGTAAACCCAGCGTGTATTAGAATACCAAAATCGCTTATCTCCTGCGGTATTTCATGCAAAACCACTGCAAGTGTGGTGGCAATTCCAATCTCAGGACTGGCCATCCATCCGGCGGCGATTAATATGCCATCGGTAAAATTGTGCATCCCGTCGGCAAACAAGCTGATGTATCCGAACGACTTTGGATGGTGGTGGTGTTGAAATTCTCCAATGTTGTGTCCATGATGCCAATGGAGGAACTTCTCCATGACGAAAAAGATAAGAATCCCCGACATTACCAATACCGCAATGAGGGTTTTGTTCTCGATAACCTCGAACGATTCGGGCAGAAGGTGAAAGAAGACGTTTCCAAGCAGCGCCCCTACGGCAAAACTTACCAAGACAAATACGATCTTCTGTAATTTGGCGGTTTTCATCGACAAAAAGAAGATCCCTGTAATCGAAATAATACTCACGATTGCTGTGCTCAACAGCGATCCCAGCCATACTTGTTGCATACCGTTGTTTAATATTTATTTTTTGGATGTTTCGTCGTTACAATTTTCGCACTTCCCTTTTACGATTATTTCAGTTTCGTCGGCCTTAAAACCTGTTGGCAAGGAAATGGATTCTCGCTCGCCACTGTCGATGCAAACCAGTTTTTCGCATTCGTTGCAATAAAAATGGACATGGTCGTGGGTACTTTCTGGTTTCAAGTTAAGCGCATATTTTACCATCAGGTTATCGACCACAATTTTAT
>CAYGIQ010000110.1:0-9201 GCA_964349885.1 uncultured Prolixibacteraceae bacterium
TAAAGGGAACGGTAATGTTAAAACCTGCCTCTCCAGCTGCTTTTTCAATCGCTGCAGATCCGCCCAATACAATCAAATCGGCCAATGATACCGCTTTTCCACCTGTTTGTGCCGCGTTGAAGCTCTTTTGAATGCCTGCAAGCACATCCAATACTTTGCTGAGCTGTGCAGGGTTGTTCACTTTCCAATCTTTTTGAGGAGCCAGCCTCACTCGTGCGCCATTGGCACCTCCACGCATATCGGATCCTCTGAAAGTCGATGCCGAAGCCCATGCTGCTGAGACCAGCTGAGACACAGACAAACCAGAGGCGATAATTTTTGATTTCAGATCGGCAATGTCTTTCTCTTCAATGACTTTGTAATCAACTGCCGGAATTGGATCTTGCCAGATGAGGACCTCTTGTGGAACTTCAGGACCGAGGTATCGAGCACGTGGACCCATATCGCGGTGTGTGAGTTTGAACCAAGCACGGGCAAAAGCAACTGCAAAATAGTCGGGATCTTCAAAGAACCTGCGGGCAACCTTTTCGTACTCCGGATCGAACCTCAAGGCAAGGTCGGTTGTAAGCATCATGGGAGCATGCTTTTTGCTAGGATCGTGCGCATCGGGTACGGTATTGGCGCCCATGCCATGCATTGGTCTCCATTGGTAAGCACCTGCCGGACTTTTGTGGAGTTCCCATTCGTAACCAAATAGGTTCCAAAGGAAGTTGTTGCTCCATTTGGTTGGGGTGGTAGTCCACGCTCCCTCAATACCACTGGTGATGGTGTCGCCTCCGCGGCCACTACCGTAGGTATTTTTCCAACCCTGACTTTGTTCTTCAATGGCAGCAGCAGCTGGCTCGCGGCCAACATATTTACTAGGGTCGGCGGCTCCGTGGGTTTTGCCAAAGGTGTGTCCTCCAGCGATGAGGGCAACCGTTTCCTCGTCGTTCATGGCCATTCGGGCAAAGGTTACCCTAATATCGTGTGCGGCCAACAAAGGATCGGGTTTTCCGTTAGGACCTTCTGGATTAACATAGATAAGACCCATCTGAACAGCTGCTAGCGGATTCTCCAGTTTGCGATCGCCTTCGTAACGTTTGTCTCCGAGCCATTCGCCTTCCGAACCCCAATAGATATCTTCTTCGGGTTCCCAAACATCGGCGCGACCGCCTGCAAAACCAAAGGTTTTAAAGCCCATAGATTCGAGGGCGCAGTTTCCGGCTAGAATCATGAGGTCGGCCCATGAGAGCTTCTTTCCATACTTCTGTTTGATAGGCCAAAGCAGCAACCGGGCTTTATCGAGGTTGGCATTGTCGGGCCAGCTGTTGAGCGGTGCAAAACGCTGGGTTCCGGTACCTGCACCACCACGTCCGTCGTGCACCCGATACGTTCCGGCACTGTGCCAAGCCATCCGGATAAATAGCGGACCATAATGACCATAGTCGGCAGGCCACCAGTCCTGCGAGTTGACCATCAATTCCTTGATATCTTTTTTGACTGCTGCGAGGTCAAGACTGTTGAACTCTTTTGCATAATCGAACGAAGGATCCATGGGATTCGACAGCGTTGAGTGCTGGCGAAGAATGTTGAGCTTTAATTGATTGGGCCACCAATCACGGTTGCGGTTTCCTCCGCCGGCTACCACTTTAACCTGTCCTGAAAAGGGACATTTACTTTCCTGTTTTGGTGTTGATGCACCATCTGGATTACTGTTTTCCATACTATACTAATTTAGAATTATTTCAATCTAGGTGCAAATTAATAAAATTCCTGCGTATTCATCAAGGGTTATTTCGCAATTCGGTCAAAAGAAATAATGCTTATTTCAGCACATTTGCCTTTTGTTAAACAGGCAATACCTCAGTGTCAATTCAAAACAACATAATCAGAAAATATGATTCAATTTTTGAACTTACTGTTGAACCGAATGTTAAATTTAGGTCTTTTATTCCGCACGCTTATGGTTTTTGGTCAAATAAATCTGTAATCTTCAAATTCAAGCAACATGATGTATCGAAGTACTGTTTTCAACCTAATTCAAACCCTCACTCTGATTGGGGTAATTTACGTTAACTATTTGGCCAATAGTTTGCCCATCAATGGAATGACTACTGGCGCCCTTTCGGGCCTCTATCCCAATTATTTTGTTCCCGCAGGGTTTACCTTTTCTATCTGGGGAATTATCTATTTGTTGCTTATAGTATATGTGGTCGGCTCCTGGAAGAGGGCGCAATCTCTACAAACCGCTGAGGATACGTCACGATACCTTTGGTTCGTTGTTGCCGGATTTGCCAATGCCGGCTGGATTTTTGCCTGGCATTACCGGTGGGTGTGGATTTCGGTTGCGGTGATGGTGGTGCTTTTGTTAAGTCTGATCAGACTCTATGTATTGACGCGCTCTGCTGCATGGTACTTGCGCCTGCCTATGAGTATTTATCTTGGTTGGATAACAGTGGCATTAATTGCAAATATAACTGCATTGCTGGTGCATCTTGATGTTTCTGTTGGTGTACTTTGGGAACCATTTTGGGCTATTGTAATGATGTCTGTTGCGGTGATTCTTACCACGCTGTTGCGCTTTAAGTTCAACGATCCATGGTATCAGGCGGTAACTTTATGGGCCATTTTTGGGATCTACATGAAATTTAGTTCGAGTGGATTGCAAGGCGCATCTGCTATGAAGATCGCAGGTCTTGTTTTGATGTTTTTTATAGCGTTATCCTTGGTTTGGCCAGTAATACGAAAATGGTCAAAGCTTTCAAAACCACAGTAAATTACGAGGGTGCATCGACGGGTTTTAACATCACTTTTTGCTCGTAATGGGTCTGAATACTTTTGAATTTGTGCTTGATGAGTTGGTTCTTTCCCTGCTATTCAATCAATTTGCTTTAGGTACTTTAATTCTAAAGCTAATTATCAGAATTAATAGTACCACAAGGGAGAGCATCGCTATGATGGTTCTGAACGAATAGCCGCGATCGATTAGGTAGCCAAACGCGGGAGGCCCAAGGGCGGTGCTTAAAACGAGCAAAGTGGTAAAGTAGCTTCGTATTTTTCCAAGGTTTCCGGTGCCGTAAATTTCTACCTGTACTGCTGTTTTGATGGTGCTGCCAAGTCCTGCCGATATTCCAAGCATGGCGTAGAGCAGCGGAAATGTCCATTGGCCTTCTATAAGAAAGAAGATGGCCATCGACAGAAGTGTTGGAATGAGGTAAAGAGGAAATAAACGAATGCCGGAGTAACGATCGACGAGGCTCCCTGAAACCAACAATGCAAGGGCATTGAAGATAGCATAAAATGAGAAGGAGAATGCTACCCAGGCTGCGGTCCAACCCAAACTTTGTCCCAAAGGGTACTGATATAAAAAGAGGGCGGTTCCAACGAAAGGAATTAAAAAACTATTGGCAACTATGATCCAGAATTTTGTATCGCGAAAATAGTTCACCTTCTTTTCCGGAACTAATTCTGATGCATGGGGCTTTGATTTGTTAGGTATTTTTGGGGTCAAATTCCAAAGCGTGGGCAACACCACCATTGCCGACAAGGCTGCCATTGCGATTAGGCTGAAGCGCCAGCTGGTTAGGCCGATAAGTGGAACAACCATTAGCGGCAATACAAACTGGCCTGCAGGATGTCCGAGGGCTGTAAGACCCAGTGCTTTTCCCCTTTGCGCATCAAATAGCTTGGCAATGCCTGTGGTGGAAGTGTGGGTCATTAGACCCTGCCCGAACCACCGAACCATAAAAAGGCCGGTTGCCAATATTATTACATTCCGTGCTTGCGACAGGACAACCACCGAAATGGCCAGTCCCACAAATACCAGCAATCCATACTTTTTGAGCGATATATGGTCGATGTATTTTCCGACCGCCGAAATCAGAAAAGCCGATACAACTGTTACACCGGCATAAAGGGATCCAAAAGCCGTGTTGGTGATCTGGATCGATTCGATGAAGAACGGAACATACAGTGAGATGAAGAAGGTCTGTCCGAACGACGAAAAAAAGTTGAACTGGAATCCAAAATTCAGCAGTTGCCTGTTTTTTGACAGAAACCCAAACCAATCCCTCATGCTGTAAAATTCAAATTGCAAAACTAGGATTATTCAGACGAGTGGGTACACTATCGACCTACAGGAGTTAGCCTGAAGTATTGTCTTAACACAATTTAGACACTTTTATGAGACGGATGTTGAGACCCTTTGTGCCGAAAGCAAAAAAGCCACCTATTGGCAGCTTTTTAAATTTCGTGGAGCTGGCGGGAGTCGAACCCGCGTCCAAACGAGGAAGCTGTAAGCTTTCTACATGTTTATCTCCGACTTGGTTTTCGAATACCGGCTGGATCAGAGCCACCGACCTGTACCTTATCTCCTTAACTTTATCTGCAAACCGGAGCTTTGAGCAGACTATCCCTCAATTGCTGCGCCACTGAACCCGGATGGATGAAGGCATTACCTCCGGAGTGACGTCTCGTTCCAACACCTTGTGCCGGAAGATGCCTAATCTACTTTGCTTCGATTAAGCGGCGAGAGCGTAGTTATTTTCGCCAGTTGTGGTTTGAACGCCGTTTTTAACGAGCTGTGCGATCAAGGCCCGACATGCTTACATACCTCTTCTGCCCGCTGTCAAAACCGGTCAGCCCCATGGTATGATTGAGATTGCTTCGATGCATCCGACTGGTCTTTCAACCCGTTGAACGATTTTGTTCCTCCCAAATTTCGTGCAAAAATACTCAAATTTGATGCCCATTCCTATATTTATCGTAACTTCCTTGAAAATCCAAAAATTATGCAACGAACTGTATTGCTCATACTGGTGCAACACCGCCGTGATACGGCCGAAATGGTACAAAAAATTTTAACGGGTTGGGGTTGTCTTATAAAAACCCGTTTGGGAATCCATGATGGTGTTCTGGAAAACTGTTCCGAAAGTGGGTTGATCTTTCTGGAACTTACCGGTGCGCTCGGGGAACATGAAGAAATTACCCGTAAACTTAATTTACTAAAGGGGGTTGATGCCCGACTCGTAAAACTCGATACGGAGTAACCATCCTAATCTCTTCTGCACAAAGTTTTGAACTGGCAATATGCACACCGATCTGTATGAGGTGTTTGCTCAAAACTGTTATTGCTACTAAAGATTTCCACGAGTGCCCATTTCAGCTCTGCCTCCCAGACCGGGGCATGCTCATCGACCACAACGGGATTCCCATCAAGGCAAACCGCAGCAGTGAAGTCGGTTCTGGCCAACTTTTGAACAGCAAACACTCTTGCCTCAATGGGATAGGGGGTAAACTTGTTCGCATGTAAAATATAGCCATACGTGAGCGATTGGATCATCTCCTTACGCAAATTCTTTTCCTTGAGGTAGAGCAATGCCAAATGCTTTGTATTCAATTTGCTTCTTTCGAGCGATCCGGTTTTGTAATCTACCACCCGAACAACACCCCCCGTTTCGTCTATCCGGTCGATTTTACCACCAACGAATACTTTCTGAAGGTTACCATCGATCTCAACCTCCAAGGCTGAATTATAATTTTGTTCCAATGCATAAATGGTAAGGGGGGCATTCAGTTTATCTTCCTTTAGCAGGTTTACCAGATACTTTTTGAGGGTATAAAAGATTAGCAGCGCTTTTCCGGTGAGGGTAATTTTTTTGGCATCTGCAGCGGGAAGCTTGAAAAACTCGGTTGCAAATGCCACCCGCAGTATCTGGTCGAGGTGAAGATTGTTGCTGATTAGCCTGTCGAATTCATCACGAGAGATCTGCTGACCAAGGTAGGGCGTATAAAGCTCTTCCATGGCCTTGTGAAAGAGGTTCCCAAACATACGTTGATCAATCTCTTCGGTGAGTTCTTCTTGCTCTCTAAGGCCTACCACATAGCTGAGGTAGAACTTGAAATTGCATGAGGCCCAAACATTGATGGCACTGGGCGAAAGTGGCTTTTGAGCCGAATTTCGGGCGAGCAGTCTTGTTGAAATTTCGGCACTTCCAGCAACGTTAATAATTCCCGGAGGCTGACTAAAAAACGGTAATTCAAAATTTCTTGTCAACACTTTGTTGGGCGATAACAGCACAAGTTGATGTCCGTAGCGACTGAGTTCACCACCCGTTACTCCCTCCCGAATGTTGTTCCAAGTAGCGGTTACCTGCTTCGATCGCTGAATCAGCCGGTAAAAATAGTAGGCATACATAGCATCCTGGTCATCAATTCCGGGAAGTCCAAAAGCCTTTCTGAGTGAATGGGGTATCATAGAGGGTGCAGTCGATGTTCTTGGCCAGATATCTTCATTCAGACCAACAATAATGAGCCTTCGAAAGTCGAGACATCGGGTCTCCAATATGCCCATTACCTGTATGCCAGACAGCGGCTCTCCTTCAAACGGCACCGAAATAGAGCCAGTATATTGTTGAAGCAACCGAAAAAATATGGTAGGTGTTATGTTGAAGTCCATTCTGGGCATACTTTCGTTCAATACACTTTCGAGCCGTTCGATCGATTGGAAAATTGCAGCTGTTATGGAGTGTGTAATGTCGTTTCCTTCCCTTTGCAAATAGTGGTGATGTATCAGTTGTAGAATGCGTTTAAAATAGGTAGGATAATCCACAACTGATTTTGGTATATCGAACAACCGCTCATGCAGGGGTGTAAGTTTTAATTGAGAAGGCTTACAATACGAAGCATTTCCTATTGCCAGAGTTTGCAACAGGGTGTTGGTTGCCTCGGGTGCTATGCCTTTTGGAAGCTGATGGCTAAGAATTTCGGTAACCAACCGGTGATAGATCATGGGCTCTTCGCCCACCACAATGCGGGTGTTTCTGATCATTTGTCCCAGCAAATGGATAAGGCTCATTACCGGGGAGTTTTTTACGGGATAACCCATGGTAACGTTGATACGACCTTCTAAGGGTGGTATTGCTTCCAAAACCGGCACCAGCAAAGACTCATCGGCGAGCACTATGGCAGTATCATCAAATTTTGCCACCTCGCCATTGCTCTGCATCGACAGGAATTCGGGTATAAGCTGGGCCTGTGACACAGAGCCAGCTACTGCAATAATCTCTATCCGTTTTTCAATCCCGAATTGGTGTTCGCCAATCTCAAAACCCTTCGGTTCGGGAAAACGCTGACGGTTTTCACGTAGAAACATACCCGCATCATTCAGCAGGTTGTGGAGATAAAAGGCATCGTAGTCCCAAAAGAAATCTGCTCTTTGGTCGCTTTGGAGTCGATCCATCAATGCTATTTCGCATGCATTCAGGGCATTCAAGCCTATGAAACAAAAATGCCCCAATCCCAGCTTTTCCAATCTTTCCGACACCTGCTCAACACCTTCTCGAATGACCATACCCGTGTATCCCAATCCGTTCTGCAAAAGTCGCGTTTTGAATTTGGCGTAAATGGGATAAAATTTTTCCCAAACCGGGGCAAAGTTGTTGTGTTTATTGTCGGACGCAAGGCTACCCCAAAACTGTCTGAGCATCTCTTTCTGTGCTTCCGACAGGTACTGAAACTGATGTTCGATCTCTTTGATCTCGGTTATATTGCTGAAAAGGTCTTCAGCATGGGTCAGGTATTTGTCGGCATCGTCGAAATCGGCCAACATAACTTCTCCCCAATAGTAAAAGTCATCGAAGGTTTCATTGCTGCCGGTTTCCTGCCTGAATATGTCGTACAATTCTGCCACGAGTAAAAGCTTATCGGGCACAACAAGATCCGACAACGAAAGCATTAGTTCATTGATGGTCGTGATTTTGGGTCCGAAAGCAGGTTTTTGAAACAGCTGCTGGAGATAGGCCGTAAAAAAAACACCAGCTCTGCGGTTGGGAAACACAAGGGTTAGGTCGGTGAGATCCGCATCAAATTTTTTAAAGAGGTAGCGGGCTGTGGTGTCTAGAAAACGTTGCATGGCAAGTGTGTGATGGTGCAAGTTAGTCAAATATTGCCATCGACCTTACCCCTCGCCACCCTCTTGTCCAGACTGTCCTTTGAAAAGTTTGGTTATCATATCGTTCCGGCCAATGTTTTTTAACTCTTGCATTATGGTTCGCCTGAATTCCCTTTTATACCAAAAGAAAAATTGCCTTTGGTTTTGTTTGTCTTTATGACTGCGGGCAGTAAATACCTTCTCCATGGTGTATGGATGGTATCCTGAATAGTATATTTCGGTGGCGAGGGTCATTGGAGTAGGGGTAAAATCCTGCACCTGCTCCAGTTTAAAATTCATATCCTTGGTTTTAATGGCTAGATCGGCCATGTCTTCTGATTTACTACCCGGGTGACTGCTTATAAAATAAGGAATTAACTGCTGGTTAAGGTTTTCCTCGCGGTTGATTCGCTTAAATTCATGATTTAATTGTTCGAAAAGTCGGAAGGGTGGTTTGCGCATAAATTTCAACACCTCGTCCGAAGAGTGTTCTGGAGCTACCTTTAACCTTCCTGAAACATGATTTTTGATAACCTCGCGCAAGTATACGCGGTTGGCTTTATCGGTTTCTGCATTGCCGGTTTTCTCTAAAATCATATCGTAGCGTATGCCACTCCCCACAAATGCTTTTTTCACTTTCGGGTGGTTTCGCACCTGTTTGTAGAGGTCGGTCATGGGTTGGTGGTTCGTATCCAGGTTCTTGCATATACTTGGAAAGATGCAGGATGGTCGTTTACATTTCCGGCATATCTCTTCGTGAATGCCCTTCATTTTGTACATGTTTGCCGAAGGGCCTCCCAGATCTGAAATGTATCCCTTGAAATCGGGCATGTTGGTTACCTGCTCTACCTCTCGCATAATAGAGGCTTCGCTACGGCTGGCAATAAATTTACCCTGATGGGCCGAAATGGTGCAGAAAGTGCATCCTCCAAAACAACCGCGGTGGATGTTGATGGAGTGTCGGATCATTTCGTATGCAGGTATGGCGCCCTTGTTGTTGTACCTCGGGTGGGGCAGGCGGGTATAGGGCAAATCATAGGCGCGATCGATCTCATCTTCGGTCATGGCAGGCCACGGGGGGTTTATTACAACCATCTGTTCTCCAATATGTTGAATCAGCTTTCGGGCCTCCATTTTGTTCGATTCTTCTTCGATGTGCATAAAGTTTCGAGCATAGCTTTTTTTGTCGGCCAAACACTCTTCATGCGACGAGAGCACGAGCTCATCCCATTTTTTCAATGTAGCATAGTTCGCACCTCGATCAGTCAAAAAGGCTGTCTGCGGAATAT
>CAYGIQ010000111.1:0-9107 GCA_964349885.1 uncultured Prolixibacteraceae bacterium
ACCGTATCGTCTATGATTGCAGCAAAAGCAGGGTGAAGTGTGCTTTCGCTATTTCCTGCAAAGGTAATCACATCGGGAAGTTGTCTGGCTTGAGCCATCTCTTGTAATTTAGCCTCAAGTTTTTCTTTCACTTCCCATCTTGAAGGCATTATCGATTTGGGTTTTTGTTCCAAAAAAGTCCAGCCACATTCGCAGTATAAGCAATCGAACGAACAAATTTTGGAATCGTTTGGCAACAGATTAATGCCCAAAGAAGTTCCCAAACGCCGACTGGTTACCGGGCCAAAAATTATGGAATCGAAAAGAAATGTTGCCATTCGTTTTAGTTGTGTAGATACCTGGCTTTTCGCTTGTTAATCAATCTGCCGATTTCCAATATCAATGCCGATTTCCAATATCAATAGGTTGCTGCTGTTTCAGCTTCTGTTCCTCATCAATTTCACTTAGCCGGTTTAGAACCCTAGAGTAAATCTTTTCGTACTCCTTAGGATAGCTTGCGTAATAAAGGAGTGACTTTTCGAAAACCGAATCTACCAGACTATACTTATGTAAAATAGAGTAGTAGAAGTCGGCTTCTCTGAACTGCTTGTTTGGATCGCTGTTGTAGCGCTGGTAGTTTTGCACCGATTCGGCAATGTGCATGTCGGTCAGCACCTCAATCATCTGATCTCGTGGAACCAGATTGCGGGGTTTCTCCACAATTGGCTTCTCACATCCGGCCACCATTAAGATCAGCAATAGAAAATATGTTGAGAGCCTCGTTTTCATACCAAATGGGAATTTGAGCGATAAAATTAATAC
Source organism: uncultured Prolixibacteraceae bacterium (assembly GCA_964349885.1). Taxonomy (GTDB): domain Bacteria; phylum Bacteroidota; class Bacteroidia; order Bacteroidales; family Prolixibacteraceae; genus UBA1413. The sequence continues at coordinate 802 of CAYGIQ010000111.1, forward strand.
AATTTGGGTAAATGGCCTGTAACCTTAAAGATTAACGGTTTTTTCCAAAAAGACGATTGAAGAGCTCTTCCACCCTTGATACCCGGATTACCTCAATATCGGCTTTGGCAGCCCCCACCTCTTTTCCTGTGCGGGGAACAAAGATGCGTTTGAAGCCCAATCGGGCAGCCTCGGTGATGCGTTGGTCGATTCGGTTTACGGGCCGAATTTCGCCGGTGAGTCCAACCTCTCCGGCAAAACAGCTGCTATGTTCTACCGGCAGATTGAGGCTCGACGAGAGGATAGCCACCAGAACGGAAAGATCGGTAGCAGGATCGCTTATTTTTAACCCTCCTGCAACATTCAGAAATACATCTTTCGCAATCAGTTTAAAACCAGCACGTTTCTCCAAAACTGCCAGCAGCATATTGAGTCGCCGAAGGTCGAAGCCAGTCGACGATCGCTGGGGTGTTCCATAGGCGGCGGTACTAACCAGCGCCTGTATTTCGATGAGAAAAGGCCTGACGCCTTCGATGGCTGCCGCGATGGCTGTTCCGCTAACAACCTCTCCCCCATGCGGAATTAAATGCTCAGAAGGATTGGGGATTTCAACAAGCCCGCGCTGTTGCATCTCAAATATACCCAACTCTGATGTCGACCCAAAACGGTTTTTGGTAGCCCTTAGAATCCGATAAAGGTGTTGGGTATCGCCTTCGAACTGCACCACAGTATCCACAATATGCTCGAGTACTTTGGGGCCAGCCAGACTGCCCTCCTTGGTAATGTGACCGATCAGTAAAACCGCCACATGATTTTTTTTAGCATACTTCAGAATGGCTGCGGCGCATTCACGTACTTGAGCAACCGAACCAGGAGATGATTCTATCAAATCGGTGGAAACCGTTTGTATGGAGTCAATAATGAGCAAATCGGGAGCGTGCTGTTCGGCATGAGCAAGCAGCATCTCGAGCGAGGTTTCGCTTATGAAAAGACATTCGTTGCTGCTGAGCTGTAATCGGTCGGCCCGGAGCTTAAGCTGCTGTAAACTCTCCTCTCCAGAAACGTAGAGCGATTTTTTTCCTTTCAGAATAAGAGAAAGCTGCAGTACCAGCGTAGATTTTCCAATGCCCGGCTCTCCACCAATCAACACCACAGACCCCGGAACCAGGCCTCCTCCGAGCACCCGGTTGAACTCATCAATTCCAACATCAATCCTGTCGTAATTAGCAGTGGAAATCTGGTTCAGCAAAACGGGATGGTTATCACCGGTTTGAATAGGCACAGACAAGCTCTTTTTCCCAACACTTATGAGCTCCTCAACATAGCTGTTCCAGTCACCGCATGAGGGGCATTTGCCAATCCATTTAGGGGAGTCGGCTCCACAATTCTGACAGGAATATGTGGTTTTTATTTTGGCCAAATCAGCTGTTTTTGATCTTGGTAAATAGGGTGGTAGTAGAGAAACCTTCCACAATCTGAATGGTTTCAGCGCGTCCGCCATTGGCGATTACAATTTCGTGTCCGGCAATCTCGTGGATTTTATAATCGCTTCCCTTTACCAGAATATCGGGTAAAATGGCCGAAATTAGCTCAACCGGTGTATCGTTGCCAAAAAAGATAACTGCATCTACGAAAACGAGCGCCGCCAAAAGAAAAGCGCGCGACTGCTCATCGATAAACGGACGACCTGTACCTTTCAATCTCCGAACAGAATCGTCGCGGTTAATTCCAATGATCAGACGGTTGCCCAAATCGGCTGCCTTAGCCAACAGATCAACATGTCCGCGGTGCAGGAGGTCGAAACAGCCATTGGTAAAAACAATGGTATCGCCAGCTTCTCTCCATGCCGAAAGGGTTGGTGAAAATGCTATATAATCTGAAAATATCTTCCGCTCAACAGCTGTAATCTGATTCATACAAAAAAAATTTCTGCAAAAATACTCTATTCTTTGGCCACACGGTGCATGCAGCGAACTCTTTGGATTCAGAACTGAATTAAATTTAACAATAAAACCAGCGATGGATCCTCTAAGGTGTTAAAACGAAGCAAAAGTAAGCTTATTTTGTAATGTAAGAAGGTTTCATTCTTTAATCTAACCGTTTGATTTGCTGCAATAAATTGATTATACAGATATTTTCGTTAATTTTGCATGTTGTAAATCAGTTCGGATAAGGTAGATGGAACCCAAAAGAATACTTTATATTTCTCAAGAAATTACCCCCTACCTGCCTGAAAGTGAAATGGCCGATGTTTCGCGGTACCTCCCTCAGGGCGTACAGGAAAAAGGCAGGGAAATCAGAACCTTCATGCCACGTTATGGTTGTGTGAATGAGCGCAGAAACCAACTGCACGAAGTCATCAGGCTTTCGGGTATGAATCTAGTAATCAACGATACAGATCATCCGCTCATCATTAAGGTAGCCTCTATTCAGGCCGCCCGAATGCAGGTATACTTTATCGATAACGAAGACTATTTTCACCGCAAATATGTACTGGAAAATGAGGATGGAACCCCATTTTCTGACAACGATGAGCGAGCAATTTTCTTTGCCAGAGGGGTGCTTGAAACCGTAATTAAACTGCGTTGGGCTCCCGATATTGTTCATTGTCATGGCTGGCTTACTTCGCTTGTACCCCTCTACCTAAAGAAATATTACCACGACGACCCCCTCTTTTCGAATGCAAAGGTGGTTTATTCGGTGTACAACGACGATTTCCCCGGCACATTGAACAAAAGTTTCAAAAAGAAAATGCTTATCAAGGGAATCCAATCGTCTGATACAAAAGTAGTTGAAGAACCCAATTTCGTCAACGTTAGCAAACTGGCAATTAATCATTCCGATGCAGTGGCCCAGGGATCCGAAAATATTCATCCCGAACTGGTTCAGCACATTAATGCATCCAAAAAGCTGTTTCTTCCCTACCCGGGTAAGGAGAAGATTATCGACGCTTACAATGAATTTTACGACAAGATTTCGTGAAATAGTGTACTTTTGACCCGACAAACTGATAGTTAATGAGACAATTGTTTAAATGGCAGTTCTTGCCTTTCGTTTTTGTGGCCAGCCTATTGATTTCGTCGTGTAGCGATCGTGGCGACGTAGGGCTCGAACTTTTGCCCACCACCGACTTAGTGGTCGTTGGCAACTATTTGCAAAAAGAGGGAATCAGAGCCTATACCTTTTCTGAAGATACGGTGCGTACCGATGAGCCCCAGAAGAGTTTGCTGGGAAGCTTTAACGATCCCCTCTTTGGCCATACAGAAATTGATGCTGCCTTGCAGTTCAGGCTCACCTCTTTCCCAACTTTCGGAACCAATCCGGTAGCCGACTCCATCGTATTCTTTTTTTACTATCGCACCGTTTATGGCGATACCTCTACCGTACAGCGCATACGGGTTTTTGAACTTAATCAGTCCATCGACCCCGACGCTACCTATTACAGCACCGACGATTTAAGTACATATGCTGCCTCAACCCCTCTTGCTGAATTCGATTTTAAACCACAGGTTACGCTCGATTCTCTGAGAAAAGATACGCTCTATCAGTTGGGTAAGGTTAAGCTCGACATCTCCCTAGCCGAAAAACTATTGAGTGCCGATTCGCTCAACATGATTAACAATGAGGTATTTCTCAACTATTTTAAAGGTCTCTATTTTCAACCCCAAAGGAGCAGTCAGGGCGGAGCAATCGTTTCACTCGAACTTATTCCCACCAGTGCATTTCAGGGATCTGCTTTGGTGCTATACTACCACAACGATACCGATACCCTCGCATCGAACGCCTATTTTGTCACCGATTTCAGCGCCAGGGTAAATACCTACCGTCACGATTATTCACCAACGGCTTTTTATCAGCAACTGAACAAAGAAACCGTGGTCGATTCGTTGATATATGTGCAGTCGACAGGTGGTCTGAAGTCAAAGGTATACTTACCAGGTATCGAAAACTGGCGCGACTCCATCAACATTGCCATTAACAAAGCCGAATTGGTTTTCCAGGTCGACACCACCCTCTCCGATTACAAAAAATATCCCCTTCCCGATCAACTGTTTCTTACCTTCATCGACGATAACGGTCAGGAGAGATTGCCTTCCGATTATTCATTTTACCCGATTTATTATGGGGGATTTTTGCTGAGCGATTTTACCTACCGCTTCAACATTACACAGCACATGCAAAGCATAATAAAGAATCAAACCAACAACAACGGATTCTTCCTTACCACCGTTTACAAAAACAATCAGATGCGTAGGGCGGTGCTTAAAGGTGCAAACAGCGACCACGGTATCAGGTTTGTCGTTACCTATTCTAAGCTTTTACAATAAAACAAGGCTTCTGTTGGCTTGATTCGCGCATCCAAACGCTACCACCCTCCTTAACCTTTCTGTCCATGAAACTTGGCAACCTCGATTTAGGACCTATGCCCCTTTTTCTGGCCCCTATGGAGGATGTGACCTATAAATCGTTTCGCCATATGTGTAAAAAGTATGGCGCCGATGTAATGTACACCGAGTTTGTTTCGTCCGATGCCCTTTCGCGGCATGATGCCCGGAGCTCCCGAAAAATGACCCTCTTCGAATTCGACCGGCCCGTAGGTATTCAAATCTATGGACATGATGAAGACCTTATGGTAAAGGCGGCAAAATTGGCAGAGGAGCTATCGCCCGATTTTATCGATCTGAATTTTGGTTGCCCAGTTAAAAAAATTGTTCGAAGGGGAGCCGGAGCGGCCATGCTGCTAGACCTGCCCCGAATGCAAAGTATGGCAGCGGCCATTGTAAAATCCGTTAAGGTACCCGTAACCGCCAAAACACGTTTGGGTTGGGACGATCACAACAAACCCATAATTGAGGCAGCACTCCGACTGCAAGATGCTGGAATCGCAGCACTGGCCATCCACGGCCGCACCCGCGATCAGATATACTCGGGAAAAGCCGACTGGAGTCTTATTGGGGAGGTAAAAAACCACCCCGCAATAAAATTTCCAATCATAGGAAACGGCGACCTTTACCATCCGCAAATTGCAGCCCGTAGGTTGAAAGAAACGGGAGTCGATGGCTTGATGATTGGAAGACCTTCGATTGGGCGGCCCTGGATATTCAGGGAAATGAAACACTATTTTGAAACAGGATCGGCTCTACCCCCGCCCTTAGTTCCAGAAATTGTGGAGAATGTACGTGAACAACTTAGCCTCAGCATAGGTTGGAAAGAGAACGAATATTCAGGGATACGACAAATGAGGCGGCACATGGCCCGCTATTTCCCTGGTCTACCCGATTTTAATGCGCTTCGGATAGCTTTGCTGCAGGCATCAGACTACGAAGAGCTCTCCAGAATTCTCGATCAAATTGCCGTTCAATACCACAATGTTAGGGTAGTTTATTCGTCTGACTACCCCGTCGGTACCGATGGGATGGATTAAATCGCGACGCAACAGTGCACAATAAATATTACCTTTGCAACAACAAAAAGCCCTACTGGCATGCATCAAATTGCCGGCATGCTATTTGAAATATGAACGCTTTAATGGGCGAAATTTTCCCTCCCGAACAGAAAATTGAACCTTCAATTTGCCCTTCGGGAATCGCAAAAACAGTTTGGCAAAAATATTTATACGCCGAAAATGGCTACATTACAAAACATAAAAGCTCCTATAGCCGAAGATTTAAAGGCCTTCGAGCCTTTTTTTAAGGCGTCGCTCAAAGGAGAAGTTCCCCTCCTTAATACCATTTTAAATTATCTGTACCGCACCAAAGGGAAGCAGCTTAGGCCTATGTTTGTGTTTCTTTCGGCCAAGCTTTTTGCCGATACCAACCATATGTCGCAGGTTGCAGCATGTTCGGTCGAACTTTTGCATACAGCCACACTCGTGCACGACGATGTGGTAGATGAGGCTTACGAAAGAAGAGGGGTATTCTCGGTCAATGCGCTGTGGAAAAACAAATTGGCGGTACTCGTTGGCGACTTTATCCTAGCTCAGGGTTTGCTGTTGCAACTCAAAAACCGTCAGTATGGTTTTTTACAACTTATATCCCGAGCGGTACAGGACATGGCCGAAGGTGAAATTCTTCAAATTAAAAAGAGCCGTAAGCTCGACATCGACACCGAAACGTACTTCGAAATCATTCGAAAAAAAACGGCTTCACTCATTGCCACCTCTATGGCCATAGGTGCAGCCTCGGTAACAAAAGATGAAGCGGTAATCGAAAAGATGTACCGTATTGGCCAGGACGCCGGAATTGCCTTTCAGATTAAAGACGACATTTTCGACTATCAATCAAAAGGGTTAATTGGAAAACCTACTGGCAACGACATCAAAGAGAAGAAAATTACCCTGCCCTTATTGCACATTCTGAACAGCGCCAGCAAATCTGAAAAATCGGAAATTTTGCGAAAAATAAAGCGGAAAAATAAAAATTCAGAGGCAGTAAGCGAACTGGTTCAGCTGGTTGTAGAACGGGGTGGTATTGAATTTGCTACCCAAAAGATGAACGAATTCAAGGAAAAAGCGGTTGTCGCCCTGCTCGAATTTCCTGAAAGTGAGGCTCGACAATCGCTGATTGATCTCATGAACTACATCACAACTCGAAACAAGTAGCCAAAACACTGAATTACCCATAATGCTGCTTTTGTCCTTCTTCGCATGGTAGGATTCTTTCGGAGCAATGCGTTTGGGCACAAATCTTATGGGTAAAATTCTTTTGGTTCAACCTCCAGAAACAAAAGCATCAACAGATTGCTAAAAGTGTTTTGTTTCGGTTCCCAATAGGTCGGAAAGCAAATGATTGGCCAGCCGGCTGGCACCAATCCTGAAAAGGTGGGGCATTACCCATTCTGACCCCAGAACCTCTTTTACGATGCGAAGATAGAGCAGCGCATCGCTGGGAGTTACAATTCCACCGGCTGGTTTAAATCCCCGCTTCTCGCCAGTAGTTTCGTACCAGTACCTTAGGGCATAGCACATTACCACTGCAGCTTCGGGGGTTGCCGCAACAGGCATTTTTCCGGTTGATGTCTTGATGAAATCGGCACCAGCACTAAGGGAGACAATTGAAGCCTGCCAAATAGCCTCGGCTGAGGGAAGCACACCCGTCTCAAGAATTACCTTCAGATGTGCATCGCCAATGGCCCTTTTAACCGCAACGACCTCACGGATGCATTCTTCAATATTGCCCTCCAGAAAAGCCCATAAAGGGAGCACAATATCTATCTCGTCAGCTCCTGCAACAACGGCCAACCGGGCCTCCTCGGTTTTTACAGAAAGCCAGGTCATCGACGATGGAAAGCCACCGGCAACAGCTGCAATGTTCACCGAATCGACTGCCAGATGCTCCCTGACAACCTGTACCATATTGGGATAGACACAAATGGCAGCTACATTATCGAGGTTTGAAAACTGATTGGTAAAGGCATTTACCTTTTGGGTAAATGTAGCTACATGCCCTACAGTATCGGTTGAATTCAGGGTTGTTAGATCGATGCATGCCAGCGCTGTACGCAATTCATCGTGGGGTATACCTTTTGAAATATATTCCCTACTGCGAGCAACTATGCCATCGATGGCGCCGGGGGTAAGCTGAAATGGAGGAAGTTTCATAGGGCTATGCATTTAGTTTATCGTTTTGCCTGTGACGGTCGGCATCTCGGGTTGTTTTCTTTTCGATGTTTTTTACAAAGGCCGAAGTAAGATCCACGCCCGTTTGATTCGCTAGACAGATAAGCACCCAAAGTACATCGGCCATTTCGTCGCCAAGATCCTTGTTCAGATCACTCTTTTTGAACGACTGGTCACCATAAGTTCGAGCCATAATCCGGGCCAGCTCACCCACCTCCTCCGTTAGAATGGCCATATTGGTCAACTCATTAAAATAACGGACTCCATAGGTCGATATCCAGCGATCGACCATCTTCTGTGCCTCTTGCAACGTTATCTCCATACAGGATAAAAGATTCAATTAATAATCAAAGATAGTGTTATCGGGAAACGCATTAAAAATCTTTGTTGCGGCTGTCGAGAATAATGGTCACCGGGCCGTCATTTACCAGACCAACCTGCATGTTGGCGCCAAATAAGCCAGTGCTTACGCGCTTCCCTAGCTGAACCTCCAATTCCAAAACAAACATTTCGTACAATGGAATGGCCGTTTCAGGCCTGGCCGCTCTAATATAGGAAGGCCGGTTGCCCTTTTTGGAGGAGGCATGCAGTGTAAACTGACTAACCACCAAAACGTCGCCCTGGATTTCGGTTAGAGAGAGATTCATCACTCCTTCGGTATCGTCAAAAATTCGCAACTGCACAATTTTTCTAACCAGCCAGTCAACAT
>CAYGIQ010000112.1:0-8948 GCA_964349885.1 uncultured Prolixibacteraceae bacterium
CCACCATAGTGCGTTGGCCTGGCAAACTTAAGAATGGCACTGTAAGGGATATGGCAACCACTTTGGATTTGCTCCCAACCTTCTGCAGCTTGTCGGGAACCAGCCTGCCTAACGATCGCCAGTTGGATGGTTACGATATCTCTCCGCTGCTGATGGGTACCGGGAAAAGCAACCGCGATGTTGTTTTTTACTACAGAGATACCCAGCCGTTTGCCGTTCGTGTGGGCGATTATAAAGCCCATTTTGTAACCCAGAATGAGTATGGGACGCAAACCGCTCAATTTATAACCAACCCGCCAACCATCATCAACAACGAAGCTACCGTGCTCGAAACACCGCTTCTTTACAATGTGAATGTCGATCCATCCGAGCGCTTTGACCTTGCAGCCAAACATCCCGAAATCATCGATACCATCCGTAAAGTACTCGAAGAGCACAAAAGGGGCATCATACCTGTTGTAAACCAGCTCGAAAAGTAATATACTTGAAACCGGTTTTGTTTTCTCACCAATTCCGGTAGTGCAAAATAGTTGCTATAGATTCTTATTAATGCCATACATCTGATGTACAACCGACTTTCGAAGCTTGTTCCGCTGCTTGCCGTGCCATTGTTTGTACCCCATGTGTACAGTCAGGATAGACCCAACATTGTATTAATTGTAGCCGATGATTTGGGGTATGGTGATATTCGGGCGCTCAACGACCATGCAAAGACGCAAACCCCCTACATCGATCAGCTTGTTGGCAGCGGGATTTCCTTCAGCGCGGCGCATTCCAGTGCTTCCGTTTGCACCCCATCGCGTTATGGAATATTAACCGGACGGTACGCATTTCGGTCTGAAGATGCGAAAACCGGCATCACCGGTTTTGAACCATCGGTTATCGAAGACCAACGGGCTACCATTGCTTCGATGTTACAATCGGGGGGCTATTCAACTGCGGTAGTGGGGAAGTGGCATCTTGGCGTCGATTGGACTACGAACGACAACCAACCTGCACGGATGGACCGGTCGACCGGATACTCCAATGTAAATTACAAAGCAGCGCTTATGCGTGGCCCCAACCATTATGGTTTTGGTTACTCGTTTATACACCCGGCATCGCTCGATATACCACCCTATCTTTTTTTGCGCAACCATAAGGCTGTTGATCACGAAATGGTGCTTACTTCGGCCGTGTACGAACGGCGGTTGCCCAACACTGTGTTTTCGTGGGATAAAAAACATAGCGATGATCTGGCTGTCTATTGGGAAAAAGGTATATGGTGGCGAGAGGGCGAAATGTCGGGTTCCTTCCGTATAGAGGAGTGCCAGCAACAGATCATCGACGAGGGTATGCACTATATTGATTCTATGGCATCGGCCAAGGATCCTTTTTTCCTCTATGTGCCGCTCACAAGTCCACACACTCCCTGGGTTCCTCAGGAGCAATTCAAAGGCAAATCGGAGGTAGGGGTGTATGGCGCGTTTGTAACAGACATGGATAATGCTGTGGGGCAGATTGTGAATGCGCTCAAACGCAATGGCATCTACGAGAATACTTTGCTGATTTTTACCAGCGACAACGGTGCTTATTGGCCCGACGAGGAGATTGAACTGTTTGCACACGATTCGAATGCCGGTCGTAAGGGCCAAAAGGGGGATGTTTGGGATGGTGGCCATCGGGTTCCGCTGGTGATGGTCTGGCCCAATAAAGTGAAGGCTTCAAAAACCTACCCCCATATGATTGGGTTAACCGATCTTTTTGCAACCTTAGGCGATATTACCGGACAACCGGTCGACCGCCAATCGGCCGAAGACAGTTACAGCTTTGCAGAGGTTATCGTAGGCAACCACCAATCGCCCATCCGCCATTCCATGGTGCACCATACAGCTTCGGGTAAATTTTCGCTTCGGCTCGAAAACTGGAAACTGATTGAAGGGCTGGGTTCCGGAGGGTTTTCGCACCCCACCACGCTTAAACCTGAAGAGCGGGGCCCTGTCGGACAGTTGTACGACCTTAAAAATGATCCGGGAGAGCGCCTTAACCTCTACCAAAACCACCCAAAGCGGGTTGGGGAAATGGATGAAATGCTCAGGTTGCTCAAAACCAGAGGGCATAGATTACTCGCGGATTAACCCTGCTGGGGCCTCCTCCATGCGGAGTGCAAAAGGGACACACCCGATGCACGAACCACTAACCCAATGTGCAAGGGTTTCGAAAGGTGTGGCTTATAGAGGGCAACTACTCCCGGTCGAATACGAAAATTTCGTACAATTCGCCCATATCGGTTGCCGCATGCGATTTAACCGTAAGGTTGTTCCCTTCTACAGAAAGCAGTTCCGTAATGGTTACCGTTCCGAATTCATTGGTAGGTACTATGGTAACAATCTGAAGTTCGGAGCGCTGCTCGTTCCATTTTACCACCGATTTCCGCGGAACCCCATCGGGGCCATCGTGCAGGTTCTCGGTACCGTCGAGCGCGTAATGATCGGTGTAATTGAGGCTCTGCCCCATCATTTCGGTAAAGCGTTCCATGGCCATAGCGTTTTCCTGATGTGCTATTTTAAGCTGCTTGGGTGCCAGCGAAAAGTCGTAGCTCAGTGAACTTTTGGTTCCGTTTAATTTCCAGTTTCCGGTAAAATCCATGGTTTGCGCCGAGGCTCCCACTGCCATAAGCAGGAGGGCAAAAAGGGTCGACATTGCGTAGCGTAAGGAGATGCGTTTCATAAGAATGTTTTTTTTGTGTTTTGAATGCATTCGAAAGTTGGTGTTGAAGTTTTTGGGTGTAGAGCCAACAGCGCAGCCTATGGCCCAATCGCTGCCTAAAGTTAGGCAATATCTTTTTTTATTTAGGGGTTTGGCTTTCGAATTTTCGCTCTTTCGTTTCGAAACGGCCGTTTTTAACCTGATGTTGAGACCACGCTAGCTCCGTCGATTGCGCCTTGAACGGCGCAATGCTACATTCTACCCTTGCCCCATGCTGGAATTTTGAGGGTTTTGTTGTAGGAATTGATTACTTCTTCGTCTGAACTGTCAGAAAACCTGCGCTTGTATTCTTCATACTTTTCACGGTACAATTCTACACTCATATCCGAAGTTTTAAATTTCAATCCATTGGTATGTCCGGCATATGACGTCTGGTTAAGTATTGAGCTACCCTATTCGCTTGGCCCTGAAACCGGCTGACTGATCGGGATTGGCAGATGGGCGGGAAGCTATGCGCCTACCGCATGCAAACGCCAATAAATTCTGGTCGGACTTTACAAAATCAGCAATGAGAAATCCTGTGGAAGCGATAAAACAGCGAATGATGAACGTTCTTCAGCCGATGGCTGCACATTGTTTTGGCACCGTAGTGTTCTACTTGGTTGCCGTTCCTCCGTGGAAACTCTTAATGCGTTGGTAGAAGTTGTTCTTGTTTTGGGTAGGTTATAACTACAAAGGTAAAACTTCCCAATCGTCCGGCCGCTGGTTGGCGGGAGGTTCGGTTAATCTGCTTCTGGCGATGTGCAAAAGGCTCTAAATGGTGTATTGCCGATGTAATAGCGCTATTGAAATCCAACATAGACAGCTGCTGCCGCTGCGGCTACTTTTTCGACGGTCTCCTTGAAAAACCTTGATGTTTTGCGGCTGTTCATCAAATCCAGTTGCTGTGCGATCTGGACGTCGAGCTTTCGGAAAGAGGCAAGGCTTCGTTCCAGTCCGCCCTGCTTGTTTCGGGCCAGCCATAACCTCTGGTGCTCATCTATTATTAGGCTGCAAAGTTCCTGCATCTGTTCGAGTGTTTTGATATTCTCGGCTGCAGTAAGCTCTCTTTTGTACTGATTATACGTTTTGGTGGTGGCACCCAGGTGGATCATCCTCACGGCATTCGCGTATTCGTCGATAATGAGCGATGCATCGGGCCTGTCCATGTTGGTTTCGGCAAGCATGTTGCCGAGCGCAGCGGTATACGCCATAACCGATTGGTAGTTGTAGGGGACCGGATTGTGAAACATCTCTTTCAGCTGGTTGGTAAGGTCGTCATCGTACCCCACCAGGTCGAACAATCCCAGCTGAATTTTTCTGAAAACGGCATCAACCAGCACTTTGTCCATAATTCCAAACAAATAGGCCAGATTGGTGGTGGTCATATTCACCATCTTATACTCCTCAAACTGGTTGTACTTTCCCATATCCAGAACGAGGTCGCCCATTATGCCAGCGCTGTCGCGGAATACCATCCTATTGAGGAAGGCAGCCAGGGGGACCTCCTCTTTGCTGCTGAAGTTCCAGCTTAGGGCTGCGCCGTAAGCAAATGGTGCGTAACTTGCGGGCCAGTATTGCCAGTGCCCCATATCGCCCCAGTCGGTGAGCAGCATGCCCATTGCATTGTATTTGATTCCGTTTTCAACTGCATTGGCTATATTTCCTTTCATATTTTCAGTGCGCCCGGTAATGGATGTCCACATGCTGGTACCCGGACAGACCATATATTGCAATCCGGCCTCCTGATATTTACGGCAAATGGTTTCAAAGGGATGCAAATCTTCATAGCCCCATTCGAGCAGCACAACGTCATCGGGAATCTGGGGTATAATTTCGGGGTGTCTGGTTACGATATCGCCCCACATCATCATCTTTTTCCCTTTTGTGGTGATATATTCGTACAGCTCATTTACAAAGTTCATGTAGAGCTGTCCAACTCCAATTTCGTCTGCAAGTTTCCGGTTCTTGCCTTTTCCCAACTCAAATGGCTCATCGAGGTTGGCATTGAAGTAGTTGGAGGTAAAATAGGGAAGCATATCGTCGGTCATCTGTTTTACCAGTTCCATACTCCGGGGGTCTGTAGCGTCAAGCGTCGATTTAATTTCCATCAACCCCATCAACTTGTATCCGTCGGGGCACTCTGCCAGATCGCCAAACTGTTCGGTTGCGAGCCAAGCATTCATATGCCCCAGGGAATTCTGGTTGGGTACAAGGTCAATAAACCTGTCGGCGCAATATTGATCCAGCTTTCGGATCTCATCGCCGGTAATGGGCGTTTCTGTTGCTTCCCACAATGCGCTAAACGAAGGATAGGCAAATGAAAAGCCTTCTACATAGAGCTGCAGGTGGTTGTATTTCATCATAGAAAGAAAATCGATTATACCGTATAGCGTTTCCGGAGTAGGCACCTTATCGCGGCTTATATCGAGCATAGCGCCCCTTGTTTTCAGATCGGGCCAGTCGGTAATGGTCATTGCGGGAAGCAGGTCGCCTGTCTGTGCCAGAACCTGGCCAAGGGTAACCAGTGCATAAAACAGACCTTCATCGTCGGGGTAGTCAATACGAATGCCGCCCGAAGCGATATGGAGCCGGTAACCTTGCTCCGGAAGGGTAGTGTTGGCGGTAAAAATGATGGATGCCCGTCCGGAGGCAGTTGCTTTCCGGTTCAGCTGCTGTTCTACAAGGCGGCTTATCAAGGCTCTTTTATCGGGTTCGGCGCCAAAACCAACAGCCGTAGGCAGGGAAAAGCTACCCACTGAAGGCTCTACGCTTCGGGGCACCGGTAGGAGCACAAATTTGGCATCAGCCGGTTCCAAGGCAGCCCTGGTGGCCAATTCAAATTCGCGCTGCTCGGGCAATGGAGGCGGACTCTGATAACTTGCGTGGTAATAAACCAGCAATCCTGAAATACCCGTCACCAGCAATGTCAGCAATACAAGTCCAATAATCTTTACAATTTTCAGAGCGCTTTTCATGGTGTTTTGTTTTATGCTTCGTTATCTACATCGGTAAATTCCCCTTCGGTCAATTCCAAAGCTTTAACCGATTGCACTGCATTTCCGGCAATCCCTTGTTTAGACCCCACTTAATTGGTGGTTGATGCAATGCTCTAGGCTATTGAGTTCGGTGAAGACCATTGGCAAATTTGCATTAATTTTTTTATAATTTTTTGGTAGCGAAGATCTTGCTCTTCATAAAATAAATTCCCCAATATGGATTCTTGTTTTACACTATCGGCAAGCACATCAGCGAAGCATTTAATTAAATAATTGCGGACATCTTCATTGGTATCTTGTATTTGCTCAACCAAATTGTTTGTGTAATTCAATAGATACACAATGTCCTCAAAATCATGACTGGTGCGTGGGTCCTTCGCACCTCTATCGTAAAATGCGGAAAATTTTGTGGCTAAAAAATACGGTAGAGACAAGCATTTGATTTCTATATCATCTACAGAAAAGTGAACGATTTCTTTAAAGCCTGGTTCAAACCACGGATTGGCAGGTGCCCATCCCACTGCTTTTGTGGCCATTATGGATATTTCAGTCATACTGACCCCCTAAATCGGCGATATTGACCCCTGTAGGCTTTATTTCAATGAACCGATTTTGACTGACAATTTTACCGTTTTTTTCTTAAACTATCCCCTTTTAATTCGATTCTGTAAGCAGAATGAACCAACCTGTCCAGGATGGCATCAGCAATGGTAGCTTCACTGATAACGTCAAACCAGCTTGCAACCGGTAACTGACTGACTATGATTGTTGAAGCTTTTCCATGTCTGTCTTCCATGATTTCCATCAGGTCAAACTGTTGCTGCTGTTCCATTCGTGTCAATCCAAAATCATCCAGAATCAGCAGGTTTACTTTTGCTACTTTATCAAAATACTTCATGATTGAACCTTCCGATCTGGCTATTTTGGTTCGCATCATGAACTTATGGGTATTAAAATAAAATACACTAAAGCCATGCAAGCAGGCATGATGGCCAAGCGCCGAGGCCAGGAAGCTTTTCCCACATCCGGTAGCCCCGGTAATGATCAGTGATTCTCCCTTGGAGATATACTGGCAGGAAGCCAAATCTGTAATCATAGCTTTGTTAAGCCCCCTAACCGGATCATAGTTGAGTTCTTCCAGGCTTGCCTGGTAACGAAAACGGGCTCCTTTAATCAGACGGTTGAAACGATTGTGTTGCCTTTCGTCTTCTTCTCTTTGTAAAAGGATTTCCAGCCCTTCGGCAAAGGAGAGATCGTGTAATTGCCGCGATTCCGTGAGGGTTTGCCAGCCTCGGGCCATACCATTGAGCCGCATCTGGCGAAGTTTCAATTCAATTTGTTGAACCATAATGCATGTTTAATAGTGAAGTGTTAATTGTTGATAATATTTAGAGCCCCGGATATTGCCATGATCTGGAAGTGGAACCTCAAGATCAGATTCAGGCAGCCCATGGGTTTGTATCTTTTCGACCATGCGCAAAATATACTTGTATGAGTAACTCTTATATTCCAGTGCAGACTGACAGGCAGCATTGAAGATCTCAGGCTTTGTTTTACGGTAAATACTGAAAAGTCCGTCACAAGTGCGGTAATTTTGTTCCGGGGGTCTGCCTCCATCAAATAAACATTGAATAAGCTGATATAATGGCTGGGATATCTTCTCCGCCCGCTGCATATAATATGAAGGGCTTCTTGAAAGATAATGCTGGTGATGGGAACACAGATGGTCTAGGATAGTTGAATAACCTCCGGGAGTATAATCTCTGGGATGAACGGCAATTATGTCTCCCTGTGCAAAAACACGAACTACTGAACGGGTGTAGATTGCTTTAACGCGTTGGCCTGTCCATTTATATGGTACACTGTAGTAATGCTTGTCAATGGTAAGATAAATATGATTGTTGGCCGCTACCTTGAGTTCTCTGTAATATTTAATTTCATAGGGATGCTCGGCCAGTGGCTGAAGATATTGTTTCTCTGCTGAGAGGAACCGCTCTTCACGTGTGTAGGGCTTCTTCTGCATCCGGGTCTGGTTACTTCTGCGGTTAAGACTAAATATGGTCTGATTCATTGAATGTAGATCGAAAAACTGAAGCTTGCGGATTCTGGCAGCTATTCGGTTATAGAACATCTTTACCTGATTCTCTACCAGGGCCTTATCTTTAGGTTTGGCCACTCTTGCAGGCATAATGGCGATTTTATAGTGATTGCAAAAATCCTCCAGGGACTGGTTAACATCCGGTTCATAACGGTTGGCTTTTATAATGGCTGATTTCAGGTTATCAGTTACCAGGATTCTTGGACAGCCGCCAAAAAACTCAAGACATGTCTTTAGTGCATAGAGAAAATCTTCAATACACTGACTTCTTACCACCATGGAAAATGAGTAATCTGAAAAAGGCAGGCAGGCAACAAAGACCGGACAATAAATCAGTTCTCCGGTTTCCCGATCGATATAGGGCAATTTCTTGCCTGCAAAGTCAACATAAAGTTTATCTCCTGGCTCATGGTTCAGCACCATGGAAGGATTTCGGGCTACAATTTGTTGATTTAAATGAAAACAAAACTGGGTAAGTCCATAGCCGTTAGGTATTTGCTCAAGATACTCTTCCCAGAGTAACTTTCTGGTTACTCCTTTTATTTTTAACTGTTTCTGAAAGTAATCCAGGTTGGACTTAATGTAGTCAAAACGTGGATCTTTATAAGCCGGATTTCCCGGATAGAATATTCGTTCCAGCGCACAATCTTCAAGATTCAGCAAATATTCAGTCTCCAACTTTAAGTCTTCAACCTTTGCCAGATAGGTTTTAACGGTATTCTTGCTCATACCGATAGTACGAGCAATTGTCTTGGCACCCTTACCCTGATTGTGCAATAATAACAGCTGTTTAACTTGACTCATAGATTTTATTTTTCTAGCCATCCGATCGGTATTAGAGATTCATATAATCTCTAAATAATAAAACCTACTGATATTCAATACTGAAGAGGGGTCAATGTGCTCCGAAATGATGGGGCAAAATTTCGACTAATTTCACCCAAAGGGGGTCAACGTCCTCCGAAATGTTTCCGCGGCTGACGCCTTCCCCAATGAAAAAAACAAAAAAATCCCCCTTTACATTATCAAAGGGGTCAATATCTGCCGGAATGTCAGGCACGAATAAACCAATTATTGTAAATTCTTATCCGACTTCAGGGGGTCAATGTGGTCCGAAATATCCA
>CAYGIQ010000113.1:0-8866 GCA_964349885.1 uncultured Prolixibacteraceae bacterium
GTTTACCTACGTAATCGTAAACAAAAGTCTCGATGCCCGAAAAAGCCATTTCATTCACTGGCAGGCCAGGATTGGGGTGAGTTCCGATGAAATACAGGGAGGTACAGACACTGCTAAGGGCGAACTTACCATTCCCCATAGAAAACGCAACAGCAAGGCATTGGTAATGGGAAGTGGGCCGGCTGGATTTTTTGCGGCCTGGGCGCTTCAGCGTGCCGGATATAGCACCACCATTGTTGAACGAGGCGCTGAAGTTGACAAACGCGACCGCGGAATACTTCAATTCGAAAAAACCGGAATTTTCGACCCGGTGGCCAATTATGCATTTGGAGAGGGTGGCGCGGGGACTTTTTCAGACGGGAAACTCACCTCAAGGTCAAAACACATCTCCGACGAGAAAAGATTCATTCTTAGCAGTTACATAAGAGCCGGTGCTCCTCCCGAAATTGGCTACATGACGCACCCTCATGTGGGCAGCGACAATCTGAAAGTGATAGCTAGAAATCTGCGCAGTGAATTTATGCAAATGGGGGGCACCATCCTTTTCGAAACGATGCTGAACGATCTCATTGTGCGCAATGGCAAGGTACAGGAAGCGGTTACCAGTGCTGGGGTTATCGATGCAGATATCTTTGTTTTGGCACCGGGGCATTCGGCATACGAAACTTACAGAATGCTTATTAACCGAGGGGTGCCTTTTCGTACTAAAAATTTTGCTTTGGGGTTTCGGGCCGAACACCGACAAGAGATTATCAACAAGGCGCAATGGGGAAAAATTAGCCTGCCGGGAGTAAAAGCAGCGGAATACCGACTCACTTCCAACCGCGAGGGCCGGCCTCCTGTTTACTCCTTTTGCATGTGCCCTGGGGGAATGGTGGTACCAGCAACAGCCTATGCCCATACCAACATTGTAAATGGCATGAGTATGTACCAGCGCGATGGGGCATTTGCCAATGCCGCGTGTGTAGCAGGTGTGCACCCCGACCGTCTTAGAGGCAAAACCACCACCCCACTCGAAGCACTCGATTGGGTGCAGCAGCTCGAAGAGAAATTTTATCTTTTTAGTCAGGGTTATCAGGCGCCTTTTGCCACCATTTCCGACTTTTTACAGAAAAAAGTATCCTCCAAAATTCCTGAAACCAGCTATCCCTTGGGGTTGTTACCAGCCCCGCTATGGGAAATGCTGCCTCAGCCTGTGATCGAAGCACTGCAGGAAGGGCTGCTCGATTTCAGTAGAAAGTTGAAAAGATTTGACGATGGCATTTTGCTGGGTTTGGAAAGTAAAACATCGGCTCCTATACAGGTCGTGCGCGATGAGCAAGGAAAATGTGAGGGATTCGACAACCTTTATCTGGCAGGCGAGGCAAGTGGATATGCTGGTGGTATTATCAGCAGCGGTGCCGATGGACTTAGAATTGCCAGGCATTTGGCAGCTACCTAATCGCTTTGAGTAATTTAAGGTTCGGGGTAAACCAGCAAACGCCAATCGGCCTTGAACGGGGATGAAAACGCCTCTGACCAAACGATCTTAAACTCCGGATGGTCAAACAGTTTGGCAGCAGAGCGAAGAAGCAGTCCCATCGGCATTGGAGAGTTGTTCGCCAGCAATGAAGCAGGTTTCTGGATCGAAAGGTCACTTGCAACGTTCTGCGACAAATGATCAATGGCCCTAAACAAAAGCTGACCATTTGCATCGTTTACATCCATTACATCATAACCCAAACGGCCCGAAAGCATCGTAAGTTCAACGAGCAAACCTGCGGCAGCCATTGACTCCTCCCACTGTGCTGGCCGTGAAGCCGAAGTCGACGGTCGGCCGTCGTCTAAAAATAGTTGGGGCAACAACTCAAATGCCTGCTCCAGCTGAACAACCGACACCTCTGGGAGTTCCAAAAAATGAGCAATGGATGCAGCCTGAAAATGAAAAACCACAGCATCGTATCCGGGAAAAGCTGTAGCTTCGGCGCCTTGGCTGCTGAGCAACAGCCAGTCAAGGTAAAACCCAAACCATTCGCGCAACTCTTTCACCTCCGAACGTTTTAAGGTACCTGCAGCTTCGGCTATGATTATGGCGTCGAGCAATCCAGTAAGCATCATTCCATCCCGCAGCCCTGTATACCGCCCACCCGTTCGCCCGGGAATCGAATGGGCATACTCAAGATGCGGCATCATAGCGGTTTCGGTGTCCAGAAACCATATGCGCAGCAACTCACCTGCCTTTACTGCGTAGGGACGGTCGCCTGTAAAATACCAGGCCAACGAGAGCGAACGCAGGGCATTGGCCAAAGCCTCGAGCTGCAAACGGTCATACCGATTGAGCAAACTGGTATTTTTATCATCTCTGTGCCAAGGCAGACCATTGGGAAGAAGGGGATTGGGGGCCCACCCATCGGGAACCGATGCATATTCATGCAACATTACGCCCGCTATGCGGTCAGGTTTGGTTGTAACAGACCATCCTTCATGTTTTAGAGCCGAGTTGGCATCGTCAACCAAGCGGGTGTAGGCCGGCCTGTAACTCGAAAATCCTCGCCGAAGCTCCCTGCGAACCTGTTTCATATGTTCGCCATCGTACATTGAGAAACGCTCAACTTCGGGCATTTTACTGCACGATGCGGTCATTGCCATGAGCACAGCCACTAAGGCAACTCGGGAAAAAACAGGGGTTAGCAGAGATTTCAACATCAACGATTTCATATCAGGCAGGGATTACTCCAATTCCTGGTCGATCGGATAGGGTAATTTTACCATCTACCACCTTTACTCCATCGAATATATCATTAGATATCAACAGATTTCCATCGAGGTCGGCCCAGCGAGCCTGTGGAGATAATTGAGCCGCCGCCGAAATGGCACAGGAGGTTTCGGTCATACAGCCCAGCATGACGTCCATACCGAGAACACCAGCCAGGCCAATCATTCGACGTGCAGCACGAAGTCCGCCACATTTCATCAATTTTATATTGATGCCAGAATAGAGACCTTTCAGAGGCAGCACATCTTCGACGCTCTGCAGTGCTTCGTCGGCGATGATGGGTAAAGGACTCCTTTCGGTAAGCCACGCGGTATCGTCTATTGCCGCAACCGGGAAGGGTTGCTCAATGAAAGCGACATTCTGATCGGCAAGCCATTCCACCATTTCGAGGGCCAGATGCTTGTTGCTCCATCCCTGATTCACATCCACACAAAGCTGGACGTCGGTAACATTTCGCACCATGTTAATCATTTCACGGTCGTTTTCACGACCCAGCTTCACCTTTAAAATTTTGAACTCGGCAGCTTCTTTCACCTTTTGTCGAACAACATCAGGCGTGTCGATGCCAATGGTAAAACTGGTTACCGGCGCCAGTTCAGGATTTAAACCCCACATCCGGTGCCACGGATGCCCAAGCAAACGGCCCGCAAGGTCGTGCAGGGCTATATCGACAGATGCCTTGGCAGCATAATTTCCAAGTGCCGAAGCAGACACATAGTCGAGAATATCATCCAACAGCAGGGGATTGTTAAACTGCTCTAGCTGTAGGCCCGATAGAAAACGCATCACACTCTCTTGGGTCTCGCCAAGGTAGGGAGGCAAACTTGCTTCACCGTATCCGATTATACCATCGAACTCGATTTCAATGAGTACTACCGGGGTAGTTGTTCTGCTGTTGGTTGCAATGGTAAACACATGTTTAAGCTGCAACTCATAGGGCTTCCACGATAAGTTCAACCCTGTACTTCCTGCACCCCCGGGGGCTCTTTTGTTCGGAAATGCTTCTTGTGGCACGAAAAGTGAACCTGCTGCCATTCCGGTAGTTTTAATAAATGTTCGACGGTTGCTCATATACATTTTTGTTGTCATTTCAGGCCCTGCTTGCAGTGCTGAAAGCCACGGGTAAATATAGGCATAATGCAGAAACTGTCATAGATGCAGTTGGACACCAACCAAGGACGGCAATTTAAAAATACCAGGTATGGTTTTTCACCGGGAGCATTCCCAGGGAATTCAGGTCGGGCGAAATGCGCCGCACTTCATCCAGAAAGGTATCGAACAGGTAGTTGCTGAAATTTGGACGATCGGGATGCATGCTTTCGCGTTTTACAGAACCTGAAGCATGAACTACCTCTCCATTGCCAACCCATACGCCCACATGCACCACCCTGAAGGGTTCGCGGGTACCAAAAAACAGCAAATCGCCCGGCAGTAGGTTGGCAAATTGCGGGTCAATTTCGACCCTTTCACCGTGTCTTATTTGTTGAGAAGCATCGCGTTCGAGCACAACGCCTTGTAAAAAAAACAACGTTTTGGTAAACCCGCTGCAATCAAATGCTTTGGATGAAGTTCCACCCCACAAATAGGGCAAACCTAAGTATTGAAGGGCAGATAAGCGCAGCGAATCACTGGAAAGAGTAACCGATTGGGCCCATGCATCAAACAATCGAAATCCGGTTTTTTCAACCCTCCCAAGGCGACCGTCGGGCAACCTTATATGGTAGTGCGAATCGGATGTTTCCAACAGTTGAACCAAGCTCCCAGCAACCAGGTCCGATACAATTTCGCCGTACCCATCGGTAATGGATCCGGTTAGATGCGTATAGATCAGCCTTTCAGATTGCCGCCAAGTTAGCCTTTCCGATTCAGTATTAAGAACGACCGACCCCACATTGGTCCACCCCAAATAGTGATCCGGTGTTTGAACCAACAACCAGCCGCCGTTTTTTTTCCAAACTTTAACAGGGGTGCCCATTACAGCCTGGGTTACCAGCTCAGCAGGATGGGAAGGACGGCTTCGGAGGTTGGCAACACTCACCCCAACAAGCCCCCAGGTTTCATGGTTGGAATTTGGTGCAGGCAATAGCCGCAAACTGTCGGAAATGCGAAAAGGGGTTGCTGAAAGACGGTCGAACACTGCAGCACGAAACTCCGGGAACATGGTCTCTCCCGACACAACTACCTTCCGATAGCCGCTGCCCAACAGTTTAACTTCAGCGATTGCTGTGCGCTTGTCGGGCGCATAACGATTGGCAATTGAATCCAACTCCGACTGCAGCACTTTGAGAGACCGGTGGCTGCAGGCTGTCGACAAAAGCAGAAGAAATATCCAGAAGTACGTTCGCATGGAGCTGGTTTATCAGGTAAATCTGCAGCAGGAGATAGCTGAGGAAAATGGGTCCGTTAGGAGAACCAAACCACTAATATACAAATGAAATGTAAACACACGGCTACGGTGCCTTGCGTTGAAAACGAAATTCTGCAGCTTTTTCTATATTTGCCTGCCAAATCAAAGCCCGGAGGGCCGGGCAATTTTCTGGCATTCCAAAATACATTAGGGAACCACCCCGCGTAAAAGACAACAAACCGAATACAATTATGGCACGCATCAACGAGAACTATTTAAAATTGGCAGCAGGCTATCTCTTTCCTGAGATAGGCCGTCGCGTAAATGAGTTTGTAAAAGCCAACCCCGATAAGAAAGTAATTCGCATGGGCATAGGCGACGTAACCCAACCGTTAACGCCACAGGTAATTGAGGCATTTCATGCCGGAGTAAACGAAATGGCCGATGCTTCCACCTTCAAGGGGTATGGCCCGGAGCAGGGATACGACTTTCTAAGGGAACTTATTGCAGAACATGCCTACCGGCATCGTGGCATCGATATGCCTGCCGACGATATCTTTATCTCCGATGGTTCAAAATGCGACACCGGGAACATTCAGGAAATATTTGGCCACGACAACAAATCGCCATCTGCGATCCAGTATATCCGGTTTACGCCGACACCACCGTTATGAGTGGTAAAACCGGAAAGCTCATGGAGAATGGGTACTATGAAGGAATCATTTATATGCCCTGCACCGCAGCAAACAATTTTATTCCAAAATTGCCTACCGAAACGCCCGATCTGATCTTCCTGTGTTATCCCAACAACCCTACAGGGGCAGTAGCAACACGCGAAGAACTCAAGAAATGGGTGGATTATGCCGCAAAAAACCGCAGCATCATTCTCTACGATGCAGCTTACGAGGCTTTCATTCGCGATGCGTCGATACCCCGGTCGATTTATGAGATTGAAGGAGCCAAAGAGGTAGCCATTGAGTTTAGGAGTCTTTCCAAAACAGCAGGTTTCACTGGAACCCGACTTGCATACACAGTAATACCATCCGAGTTGTTGGCCTACGACAAAGAAGGCAACCCTGTGCAGGTTAAAAAATTATGGAACCGCCGGCATACCACCAAATTTAACGGAGTATCGTACCCTGTTCAGAAGGCTGCAGCGGCCATCTTTTCTGAAGAAGGTAAGAAAGAGGTACAGCAGATTATTGATTACTATATGGAGAATGCCGACATTATGAAACGTGCGCTCTCCGATGCAGGGTTTAAGGTGTTTGGCGGCGAAAATGCCCCTTATATCTGGGTTGAAACCCCTTCAGGTATAAAATCGTGGGAATTCTTCGACAGGCTGCTTAACGAGACAAACGTAGTGGGAACTCCCGGATCGGGTTTTGGTCCTTCGGGAGAGGGATATTTCCGCTTTTCGGCATTCGCCAACCGAGAAAATGTACTCGAGGCAATGGAACGTATTAAAAACTCCTCGTTGGCAAAGCTGGTTTAATTGCTTACTAAGACGATCGTTGTTAACAAAACACCCGGTGCTGAAAGCCCCGGGTGTTTTGTTTTATACCATTTGCGAGATTTCCCAGACAAAGGCTTTAACCCCCACCTCGAGGTTGATCTCATCAAGTTTTTTGATCTTCTCCAGCAGTACCTCCACCAACTCCGATGGGATTATGGTGATTACAGCCTCATTCATTTCGGGCCAGGTGTGTGTTCCCATATGGGGCTCACCTGTGTTGGTGCCTCGCCCTTTCACATCACTGAACCAGGTATAACCTCTAATTCCAAGGCCATCGAGCATAAACTCTACCCTTTCGGTATTTGCCTGGTTAAAAACGATCATTACTGCTTTCATCTGCATAGTTGTTTTGCTTTTTATGGCCATGAATATGCCTTGTTAAAAACATCCGGACCATTCCGACAGAACCGCAATCATGGCCCTTTCATTTGTTCCCTAGTATTCTTTGGATGCCTGCCTGAAATCGTCGAAACAAAATCCTCTCAAATGTCCAGTTGATTTGCAACGACGATTCCATTTGTGGCATACTACATTTACTTTAGGTATTACAGAATTCTATGAGCCAATTATTGCATAAAATCAAACTGTTTCATAATCGACTTACGCTTGCTACGTTCGCCATGACGAGCCAAAATTCCGTACATAACCGGCACCAGCACCATGGTTACTATGGTCGAGAAAACCAAGCCTCCAATTACGGTAATACCCATCGGTCGCCAGATCTCAGACCCCTCGCCTACACTCAGCGCCAATGGGAGCATACCAAGAATGGTGGTGGCTGCCGTCATTAACACCGGACGTAGCCGCGATCTGCCCGAGACCGCTATTGCCTCGTATAGTTCCATACCGCGGTCGCGCATCAGGTTGGTGAAGTCGACCAGCACAATTCCGTTCTTCACCACAATTCCAATGAGCAATACTGCCCCCAGAGCAGCTACCAGACTAAGGGTAGTTCCGGTAAGGAAGAGTGCCAGAATTACGCCTGTAAATGCGAACGGAATAGAAAACATTATGATAAATGGCATAGTAAAGGACTCGAACTGAGATGCCATTACAATAAATACCAGAATTAGAGATATGACCATGAGTATGGCAAGATCCATAAACGACTCTTGTTGCTCTTGATAGGCACCGCCAATATTGATCATTACATCCTGAGGAATCGACACCCCAACCAGCTGCTCCTTAACCAGACCGGCCAATTGACCCAGAGGCACCTGATCGGGCTTTACCGAAACAATCACCAGTCGTTCCTTACGCTTGTGCTGAATGTTGGGCGGCGACCAATACTCTTCAATGCGTCCCAGCTCCTTCAGTTTAACCCTGCCACCTGTGGGGGTAACAATGGTTAGCTCTTCGAGATCGGTTACTGAATTGCGGAAGTCTTCCTGCAATCTCACCCGTATTTGATACTCATCGCCAGCCTCTTTGTACACCGAAGCAATCATGCCGGTTATGCGGTTTCTGATAAGCATGGAAACCTGCGCTGTATTGAGTCCATGCATGGCCAGTTTGTCCCTATCGAGTATGTACTGAAGTTCGGGTTTGTCGTTCCTGCGGCTGATCTGCACATCGATGGCACCCGGCACCGTCATTAACCGACTCCGAATCTCTGCTGCGAGCGCATTGGTAACATCAAAGTCGTAACCAAAAATTTCCACATCAACGGTGTTCGAAGTACCACCCATTCCCTGACCTGCAGTCTCCACCGTGTAGTTGATCACTTCAGGAATTCGGTCAATTTCGGCACGCATGCCGGCTGCAATATCCCAAACCGAGCGTTCACGATCCGAAACCGGAGTGAGGCGCATCATAAAGTTGATCATATTGGAGCCTGTGGTTGTGAAAAGGGAGAAGATGCTTCCGGCATCGTCAGCCCCCGAGGAGGCTGCCATTACCTCTACCTCGGGAAACTTTTCGCGAATCATGGTTTCGATGTAGCGGGTTGTTTTAATGGTCTCCTCTACGCGGGTGCTGGTCTGCAGCTCCACTTCCATGGTAATCCGGCTCTCGTCCGATTCGGGCATAAAGTCGGTACCAATGAATCGCATTAGTCCAAACGACGAAACAAAGATTAACAAAGCCGAAATCAGGGTAAAGGTTTTGTGACGAAGCGACCAGCGCAAAGTTTTTTCGTAAAAATTGTCCACTACGCCTAACAGCTTCTCAATGGTGCGCTCGTAGCTCAACCTTGGAGGATTGACACGACGCGGGCGCAGCCGAAGGAATTTCGACGAAAGCATGGGGG
>CAYGIQ010000114.1:0-8765 GCA_964349885.1 uncultured Prolixibacteraceae bacterium
ACTGATTGCGATAGCGTACTATCCGACCCGCAAATACGGGTCCGATTCCAGGCAATGCAAGCAGCGAGACGCTGTCGGCTCGATTCAAATCCATCACTTGGAATTCAGATTCCACCATCCGCTCTTCAGCAGCATCAATTTTTACCCATGGCTCCAACAGAAGAAAATCAGACGCCTCTAATCCATATATCCGCAAGAGGTCTTCGGCCCGATTGATCCGACCACCCCTTTCACGATAGGCTATCAGGTTGCGACTCTGAACGGAGGTAAAACCCAATAATCTTAACTCCTCTGCGGCAGCCGTATTGGGATCGAATAAGAAATAGTTTGGCGGCGGCTGAATTATCTCAGATTTTGCCGCTACCGTGTGTTCGTTGTCCGAAATGGTAGGCTCTAATCGGTCTTCCAATATACCAATTGCAATAAAGGGCAAAATTTCGGCATACAGTGTGTCGCTCATACCATACATCCGCTGTACATCAGCTGCGCGACGAAACTTGCCTCCACGCTCGCGGTAGCGAACCATATTTTGAGCAACATTGCGGGGTAAGCCCATCGAAATCAGCGTCTCTTCGGTAACCAGATTAGGGTCGAAAGGGTACCTCTCAACCATGGGAGGGTCTAAACGCTGGTCGATCTTCTTGGCAAATTCTTCGGGAATGGCCATCGGAGGTAGCAATGGCGGCGATGGAGGAAACAGATCCATCCCATAATTGATTCCCATTAGCAATGCCAGCAAAAGTCCCAATGATAAATATCCCCTTCGTTCCGAAGCCGTGAGGGAAAACCAAAGAGGGGCAAACCTCCGAAAAAGTTTACGAGTCATAGGGTGTGTGTTGGGGTGTTCAAAAAACAAAGTCAACCAGACGCAAACGTCTGGTTGACCTACTATATCCTAATCAATCCGATTTCCCGGAGAAAAATAAAGGCAATCGCCAGCGGTGCCAAGAATCGGATGGCAAAAAGAAACAAACCAAAATAGTGCACCTTGAGGGCGCCCTGGTTCGAAAGCTCAGCCTTAAGCCTGTCACGGCCGTAAAACCAGGCAAGGAAAAGAACAATCAACAATCCGCCCAACGGAAGCAGCACATTGGCCGAGGTAAATTCAAGCAACTGGAAAATGTTCAATCCAAAGAGTTGAACCCCCGATAAAGGACCGCCTGAAAGGGCGGCCATAACACCAAATATGGAGGTTACAGCAGTGGCTACCCAGGTGGCAGACCTACGCGTTAGCTGAAGCTCCTCAGTAAAAAAGGCTACAATTACTTCGAGCAGCGAAATGGTGGAGGTGAGCGCAGCAACGGCAAGAAGTACAAAAAATATGAGCGAAAAGAAAAAGCCTCCTGCCATCTGCTGGAAAATATTGGGGAGTGCAATAAACACCAACCCGGTTCCTGCTTCAGGTTGAATTCCGAAGGCAAAAACCGCCGGAAAAATCGCTATACCGGCCAGTATGGCAATGAACAAATCGGTGAAAGCTACCGCCACCGCAGTGCTGCCCAAGTGATTCTCCTTCGGCATATAGGACGCATAGGTGATAAGAGTTCCCATGCCAACACTCAGCGAGAAGAACGACTGACCCAAAGCAACCAAGACCGTATTGGTATCGATTTTCGAGAAATCGGGTTTAAACAGAAACTTGATCCCTTCGATGGCACCGGGCAGTGTGACCGATCGTACAATCAGAATCATCAGTATTATAAAGAGCAATGGCATAAGAATCTTAGTCGATTTTTCGATACCATTCTTAACCCCCGAGAAAATTATATAGGCAGTTAGCGCCATGAAAACAAAAAACCACAATACGGGTCGGAAAGAACTTTCCGTAAACTCAGCAAACATTAGCGTAAGTTCGGCAGGCGACTTGCCGGCAAATCCATTGATCAACGATTGATAGATATATTCGAGGGTCCAACCGGCCACTGCAGTATAAAAAGCCAGTATCATAAAGGCTGCGGCAACACCCATAAAGCCAACCAGGTACCAGAGTTTACCCGGTGCCAGCGTTCGAAAAGAGCCTACCGCATTCTGCTTGGCCGCTCGGCCGATAACAAATTCGGATAGCATAACCGGAACCCCAACAGCAAAAATTAGCGACAGATAAACCAGCAGGAATGCTCCCCCACCGTTTTCACCTGCCACATAAGGAAATCTCCAGATGTTTCCCAATCCGATAGCCGACCCCACTGTGGCAGCAATAACCCCAAACTTAGAGCCAAACGACTCTCTGGCACCCATAATCTCTTTCATCAATAAAATTTTAACCGGTGTTCATTCTATCCTGCTTTGGCCGGTCTGGTCACAATCTGCTTCCCATTTTATGGCATAAACCTCTTGCAAAGATTTCCCTGCTTGCAGCAGTTCATTGCCGATTGGATGAAAAATCTCGTTACCCTAAAGACACAGCAGCCATATCCTATAACGATGCGTTTGATTGGCAAAAATATTCTTTATTGGCACTCTGCCACGCATAAAGAAACGAAAATATTTTTCAGAAAGGATATCCAATCGCAAATGAGAAGTTGAAATCGTCGCCCGTTAACTTTCGTGCACCGACAATCCAGCCGTTGTACTCTTTTTGTGATGGATCGCGCATTTTCATCCCCACATCGAGTCTGAAGACAAAATAGTCGAAATCGAAGCGCACGCCTGTGCCTGTGCCAAGTGCAAACTGGCGGTAAAACGAACCGAATCGGAAGCGTGCTCCCGGACGATTGTCGTTCTCATTGATGGCCCAGATATTGCCCCCATCCAAGAAAATGGTACTTTCCAGAAACCTGATCAACCGAAACCGATACTCGAGATTGGCTTCGATTTTCAGGTCGCCCGACTGGTTGGGGTACGAGAACGGAGGTGCTTGATAAGTACCCGGCCCCAGCGACCGCACCTGCCAGGCGCGAATGCCATTGGCTCCACCTGTAAAATATTTTTTTTCGAATGGCAACACATCAAAATTGCCATAGGGCACGCCTACCCCCAAAAAAGCTCTGCCGACAACGGCGTTAAACTGATCGATCATAATACCGCGTCGAAACTCAATATCGGTTTTTACATACTGAGCATAGCGTGAATCGAGCAATTTAAAATATTCCTGCGGTGGAAGCCCTATAGAATCGGTCTCTGTATAAAGCTTTGCTCCCGCCAATCCGGCCATTAGGTGCAGTAGATTTCCCGACGACTCCACCGAAAAACGAACATAACTGTAGTTGCTTCTGGAGCGCAACTTCTGGGTATTGTATATCAGTGAGTAGTTCGACGCCAGAATCAAATGGTCGGTAAAGCTGCTCTTGATGTAAAGATCCTGAATGGCATTGAGGAAATCGGGGTCGAATCGCGACAGATTCACCATTGAGAAATCGGCAAGATTGAGGTTATGGCGGTAATAGAGTCGGCTCATCCACTCGTATCCAAATCGCATGGAGGTGATGGTCCGGGTATAGTCGGGGCGCTGCTGGTAGTTGTACGACACGGTAAAGAGTGTACGCGGGAAGGTATTGCCAAGAGAGGTGCTCAGGTTTCCGGGGCCAATCAGCCGAGGTACCGATAAGTTGGCCTCGATGCCAAGCTCGCGCGTGTTAAAATCGAGCGACTGGTTGCCTACAATTGCCTGCTGCCGTTCCATAGCGCCCTTTAGCCTCAGCTCCAGAATTTCGGCCCCTTTCAGCAAGTTTCGGTGCATATGGTTTAGGTTGCCGGCAACCCCAAAGTTTCCTGAAGTATTGGTCCCTTCCAGATCGAACGATGTAGATTGGCGATTAAGGGGGGCCAAATCGATGAAACTGGTAAGCGAAGCGGTATCTCCTGTTTGTGCCGCCTCCTGAAAATAGATATTGATAAAGCGAAACTGACGCAACCGGTTGAGGGCATTAAAGGTTTCCCCAGTTTTATCGAGCGCATAGTGCCAGGGATCAGACATTCGGTTTAGCCGTGTAAAAAGTTTGGACTGGTAATGCACTCCATCGTGAAACAGAAAGGTATTGCTGCCAAGTTCAAGCGTATCGACTGGCATTTCGATGGCTTCACTGCCAGTTTGGGTGGAAGGCAGCAAATTCCAGACAAATCGATCTACCCCATATTGCTGCAAAATACGAGCTGAATCGCGCGATGCCTCGGCCGGAACGGCAATGTTTAGTGTCAGATTCGCCAATCCTGACTGCGACAGGGTGTCGGCCACAAGGTTGACCATTGGCTTTGAAAAGTAGTAGTACCCACGGTTTCGAAAGAACTCCACAATCCGGTCCCGCTCCTTGTCGAGCTCGTCCAAATCGAATCGTAAGCCACGCTGCATGCTCTCCGGCACATAACCCTCATCGAATTGCGCCAAAAGCGCAGGATGTGGTATGTGGTAGGAAATCTCTCCAATACGGTATACCTCACCGGTGGTTATTGCATAGTTAAGTTCGGCCTTGCGTCTTGCTTCGTGCAGATTGGGTGTATGGACTACCGTTGCCTGGTAATATCCCTTGTTGTGGAGGTATTGGCGCAGCTGCTCGGACGACTGGTCAGCAAGGCCACTGTTGTAAATCTGGGGAGGTTCACCGGTTCGTTTCAGCCAGTGGTCGTCGCGGTCGCGGGGCGATAAATTGTACAACCAAAGGTGAAAGCGAAAAAAGCCCAGAATCCGGGTATTGTCGCGCTGTCGCACATAGCTTTTCAATTCATCGCGATCCACACCCCGGTTGTCGGTTTCGATTTTAACCTTATTGATAAGGTAATCGCCCTCTGGCACAAACTTGGTAGCAGAGCAACCTGCCAGCCAAAAAAGCAGCAGGAGCTTAAACAGAGCTCGATGAATGTATAGCTTACGTTTGCGCAAGGTGGAAAAGCTTTTTACAAAAATAGCGATGTGTTATGTTTGGAATGCCTAAATTTCGCTTTTTAATCCAAATTTATTTGCATTGATTCCAAAAAGCAAAATAAAGCTAATAAAATCGCTCGAATACCGAAAATTTCGCGCTGAACATCGGTTGTTTGTGGCCGAAGGCAACCGAATGGTTACCGATCTGCTGCGCTCCAAAATAGCGGTAAGTATCCTCTATGCAACAGAAACGTTTCTTAAAGAACACAGTTCCATTCTGCCTTCAAACCAGCATATTGTAGCCTGCAGTCAGGAAGAGATTGCCGCAGCAAGCCACCTCCGAAGTCCACAAGAAGCCTTGTTGCTGTGCCACCTGCCAGAGTATTCTTTGCAAGCATTAGATACGGACAGCCAGCTGGTCTTGTGCCTCGACCATATACAGGATCCGGGAAATGTTGGCACCATTGTTCGGGTGGCCGACTGGTTTGGCATTACCGATGTGGTATGCTCGCTGAACACTGCCGATATATACGCTCCAAAAGCGGTTCAGGCTACCATGGGATCCATCGCTCGGGTGAGGGCTCACTATACAGATTTGCAGGCTTGGCTTGAACCCCAAGCAGGAAAGGATGTAGCAATAATGGGGACCTTTCTTAATGGAGAGAATCTGTTCGGAGGCCGACTGCCGAAATCGGGAATAGTGGTGGTTGGCAACGAAGGAAACGGAATCAGCGAGGCCATTGCCCCATTGGTATCCCACAGACTCACCATTCCCGGTGGACATCCAACCGGCGAGGGACCCGAATCGCTCAACGTGGCTTTGGCTACTGCTATCTTTTGTGCTGAATTTTTTAGACAAAAAGGACTATGAGCGGAATGGATTAAAGCAACTCATGGAAGACAATCCCGAAGAGATTGAAAAACAATAGCCCTGTATGCAAAGCAGGGCAATCGTTCATAAATAAACCCCACCATTAAGGGGTTGAATTAATTGCAAACCAAATTATCATTTATCCATCATTGCGAAAGATATTCCTCCCAAATGGGTTGACCCCTTTTTCATTGCGGGCGGAAGATTTTCCGCCCCTACGAATTTTCTTTCCCCTTGACTCTTTTTCCTTTCGAACACATCGACAGTAGGCGTCCTTAAGCGACCTTAGGAAGTCCCGTACCGAAGGTCGGGAAAGTCCCGTACATTTTTACGAAGGAAAAATGTCGGGATGCCTTAACTCTTAACCTAATAAAATCCAATAGATTGCAGATCACCGTTTACTCCGCCTGCTGGAGGAACCGATTACTCAAAATGGAAAAGCAAAGAGAAGAGGTTCGATCGCAGGGCATCCATCGATAAATGGTAATCGGGAAGCTGATCGGCTGGTGGGTTCGATTTTAAAATACTGCCCAATCCAAGGCTCACTTTGGCCTCGACCGAAAACCTAAAGAAGGTAAAATAGGTATCCCAACCCGTGCCTATCTCATAATAAAATGAACCCTTTGTGATATCCACCAAATGAACATTTTTATCACCTACCGCAATCTGGGAGGTATTCAAATCATACCTAAAGGCTGGACCGGTGGTCAGATAAGGGCGCCCATTGTTGATGCGGCGTGCCTTGTACTTAATGTGCAGTGGGAAGTCAAGAAAAATAGGTGTAAACGGGAGAACAGTGGGATTTTCGGATAGTACCATCGCACTCCCGGCGCCGGTTCCGGTTAACACGTATATATCCTCATTAAAAGTAAGGGGTCTTCGCACCAGCGACAACCCGGGCAGAAATCTGAGGTCAAAATCGGTTCCAAGCCGTAAATTCGAAACCATACCCACCGAAAAACCGGGATAAATTCCCGCAACATCCGAATAGAGTCTCGAATTGTTGTTGGCAACTACAAAATCTCCAGAATTGACACCCAAGGTGAAGCCAAAATGGAGCCGTTTTTCGTCGAAGGTAGGCATGTTCATTAACCGCTGTTGCTGTGCAGCCAGTGGCAACACAAAAACCAGAAGCAAACAGAAGAGAAGAAAACGCTTAGCCATCAAGAAACCATTTGTAACAAAACTACCTGAAGACAATTATATTGTATTGGCTCTATTTAATAGCGGTATAAAGGGTAGCGACACCCAAGGTGAGCGGCTTAAAATACCCATTGCTGAAACCTGCCTCTTGCATCAGATCCATAAATGCCTCACGCTCCGGAAAGCGGCTTACCGATTCGGGAAGATAGGTGTAGGCACTGCTGTCTTTGGAAATGAGCCTGCCAAATAAGGGCAAAACGTTTCTGAAGTAAAAGTTGTACAACTGACGGAAGGGGAATATGCGCGGCTTCGAAAACTCGAGGACCACAATCCTTCCTCCCGGACGCAGCACCCTCAGAATTTCGGTGAGACCCAATACAGGTTGCTCGAAATTGCGTACCCCAAAAGCCACCGTTACCGCATCGAAAGTCCCCTCCTCGAAAGGCATCTGCTCGCTGTCGCCTTTGATAAATTCAATACTGGTTCCATCCGACACTGGGGGAAATTTACGGCGGGCCACCTGCAACATCCCTTCCGACAAATCGAGACCTATAATCTTATCGGGGCGCAACCGCAAGGCAGGTTTTACCATATCACCAGTACCGGTAGCCACGTCGAGTAACCATGTTGGAGCATCCTTTTTAAGCATGCCAATGGCGCGATTGCGCCAATACTTATCAAGGTTAAAGGAGAGGGAGTGGTTCAGGAAATCGTACTTCTCCGATATATTGTCGAACATTTGCTCCACCTGGCGTTTTTTCGATTCCGTGGAGTCGCGGTAAGGTGTAACACTCATCAAAGGGAGGCGGGTATCTTGTCGGTAAAACCGAGTGAAACATCGTCGATTCGGATCTCGCCGCGGGTAACATGACCTAGGGCAAAAAAGGGAACCTTCATCTCCGAAAGCAGGTCTACGAACTCATCCTCCTTTTCGGGTGCCACATCGACCACTATACGCCCCATAGCCTCCCCAAAAAGGAAGGAGTCGCGCCTGATTTCGGCATCGGTGGTGATGTCGAAACCTAGGTTGCTAGGGAAAGCAGCACGCATTAAGGTAAAAAAAAGCCCGCCCTTACCAATTGGATTGGCGCTGCTCATCAATTGACGTCGATTCAACTCCTTAAGCACCACCTGAATCATTACTTCGTCGTCGATGTCGAAGGCTGGAAGTGGAGAATCGCTGATACCATGGTAAAATTCGAGGTATTCTGAAGCGCCGATGTCGTCGATAGAACGGCCAATCACAAATATATTGTTGCCCTTGCTTTTGAAGTGGTAGTCGGTCGTCGTGGTTGCATCGCTTACCATTCCCATCATACTTACGATAATGGTGGCAGGCAGGGAAGCAGAACCGGGGAAATGATCAAACCTGATTTTCCGATCGGTTATCGTTAGCCCAAATTGGCGTGCAGCATTGGCCAGCCCTTGCTTAACTCCGGTAGCCATTATATGGCCATTGGGGTCACCAAAATCTATGTGGTATAAAAAGGCGCTGATGGCCACCGGGTCGGCACCAAAACACAACATCTTGCGTGCAGCTCGACTCACCAGAATTTCAATGGCTGTAGCTGGATCATCTGAAAGATGGTGGTGCAAGGCATGGGTGGTCATGGCCATCGATTGCCCAGTAGCATTGAGTTCAAAAAAACCACTCTCGTTAAAACCATCGCTTTCGAGATCGGCCATGCTAACGTTGTGATCACTGAAATCGTTGAAGTAATTGATCATCGACAGGTTGGGATTCACCATCAATGAAAAAATTACATCCTCGAGGTTCTCGGGATCGGGAATGGCATCGATTACAAATGCCCGGGGGGGAGTTTTGTCGCTCATACCGTGCTGTTAACCATTAGTAAAGTAGCAAAGGTAATTAAGTCGCCATAAAAATCAGCGAACCAACTCTTTTTTTTACCTTCGTTTCCTGAAGATAGCATCATCCCGTATGACCAAGAC
>CAYGIQ010000115.1:0-8732 GCA_964349885.1 uncultured Prolixibacteraceae bacterium
ATTCCCAATCGACCCGAAGGATGTTGAAGTTTACCTACAATGTGGGGTTGGGCTACAACCAATATTCTCAGCCCACCATCTACGATAAGGAATCTGAATGGTTAACTGGACATGGTCTGGATGCAATTTACCGGGTGGTTCAAAAATGGGGCTCGACCAATGTGGGCGTTACTTGGCGTAACTTTTTCCACGATTGGTCTATGAATAATTTAAGTATGTCTGGGTTGATTGATTTCCGGATTGCCAAAGGTCTTAATTTTAGTTTTGGCGGAGGGTACTCAATCGTTCACGATCAGATCAATCTGGTAAAAGGGGGAGCCTCGGCCGAGGAGATTCTACTGCGTCGCAAGGAGCTTGAAACACAGTATACATACTACACCTATTTTGGGTTGTCGTACACTTTTGGCTCCATCTACAACAACGTTGTAAACCCCCGGTTTCGCAGTTCCGGAGGCGACAATATGATTATGTTTTAACCTTTTCTTAGTTTATTGCGAGAGCCTCGTACATCAATTCCACCGGATGTTGGGCACTTCTTCCGGTGCCATCTTTGATATGATGACGACAGGAGGTACCTGGCGCCGAAATTGCTGTTTGCTCAGAAGCTTCTGCGACGCTTGGGAACAGAATCATACCACCTATCTGCATAGACAAGTCGAAATGCTCTTTCTCATATCCAAAGGAGCCGGCCATTCCACAGCATCCCGAGGGAATTTCTTTAACCTGGTAATTGGTCGGGAACGATAACATATTGCGGGTAGGCAGTGTAGAGGCTATGGCCTTTTGCTGACAATGACCATGCAGTAGAATCTCCTTTTCCTGGCTGGTAAAAGCTCCTTTGGAAATATGTCCTTTTTCGACCTCACGAACAAAGAACTCATCAAACATAAGTGCGTTCTTCGCAAGGTTGTGCGCATCCTCTTTCAACTCTGCCGATACGAGGTCGGGGTATTCGTCGCGAAACGCCAAAATGGCCGAAGGCTCTATCCCAATCAGCGGGGTTTCGGGGCCAATCAGATCCCTTAACCTTCGAATGTTTTCGTTGGCTATATTTTGTGCGGTGCGCACCAAACCTTTTGATAGCCATGTTCGGCCACTTTCGAGGTGTTGCGGAATGCGAACGTCATAGCCCAATTTGGTCAGCAGCAGTATCGCTTTAATCCCTATGTCGCTTTCGTGATAATTGGTAAACTCATCGTTAAAGAGGTATACCCGCTTCCCGGCGACACCATTCCGAAGGGCTGCGCCATTCTTATACCACTTGGTTAAATTGAGGTTCGACAGCCGCGGCAGAGGACGCTTGGTGGTAAAACCCAAAGCAGCCCTGAACAGCTGAGTTGACATTATTGCGTTGGACAAGCCTGGCACTAAGGAAGCCAGTCTTTCGAGCCGAGGCAAATAGGCTATTAGTCTGCTCCGAAGGGGAATCCCGTTTGCATCGTAATAGTGTTGTAAAAACTCTGCCTTTAGTTTGGCCATATCTACATTGCTTGGACACTCCGATTTGCATGCCTTACATGATATGCAGAGGTCCAGAACTTCATAAATCTCCTTGTGATTAAATGGATTTCCATGGTTGGGGGCCGACAGAAGCTCCCGAAGTATATTGGCTCTTCCCCGGGTAGTTTTGTCTTCATCGCGGGTGGCCATATAGGTTGGGCACATGGTTCCGCCTATGATTTCAGTTTTTCGACAATCGCCTGAGCCATTGCATTTCTCGATGCTTCGAAACAATCCCATATTGTTCGAGAAATCGAATATGGTTTTAAATTCCGGAGTCTTTACCCCAGGAACCACTCTTAAAAATTCCGTAATGGGGGGGGTGTCCACAATCTTACCCGGATTCATTAGGTTGTAGGGATCCCAGGTATTTTTCAAACCTTTAAGTAGCTGGTAATTTATCTCGCCCAGCATAATGGGGATAAACTCACCACGTACCCTTCCATCGCCGTGCTCACCGCTGAGCGACCCACGGAATTTTTTAACCAGGTGGGCCAAATCGTACATCATGTTTCGGAAGATCTGCACATCATCCGGGTCTTTAAAATTCAGCAATGGTCTGAAATGAATTTCACCGGTAGCGATGTGTGCGTAGTAAACACTGCTAAGCCCATATTTCTTGAGCAGCTGTTTAAATCCGGCCACATATTCGGGAAGATGCTCTGGGGCGACTGCCGTGTCCTCTGCACCCGGAACACCTCTCCTGTCTCCGGGAATGTTCGATAAAAGTCCCAACCCTGCCGTGCGCAAAGCCCAAACCCTTTTAATATTATCGGGCCCGGTAACCAATGGAAAATGGTAACCTAGTTCGGCTGCACGCATATCGGCCTCAAGAGCGGCTGCTTTTTGCAGCAACTCCTCTTCCGTATCGCACGCAAACTCAATCATGAGTATGGCGGCCGGGTCGCCTTGTACGAAAAACCTGTTTTTGTTTTGCTCAATATTTTCTTTGGTACAGTTAAGAATGATGTCATCCATCAGCTCCACCGCGCCCGGTTGATGTTTCAATGCAATAAGATTGCCATGCAGGGAGTCTTCGAGCGATGCAAAATGGGCGCAAACCAAACCAATATGCGGCGGGGGTAGAGGAATAAGGTTCAATTTGAGCCGTGTGGTAAAGGCAAGGGTTCCTTCAGATCCGGCCAGTAGCTTGCAAAAATTGAAGGCTTCACCTTTGGCAGAGAAGGGCGCACCCTCCAGTAGTATGTCGATGGCGTACCCCATATTTCGTCGGGTAACCTTGGGATCCGGGAAATTATCACGGATCTCTTTCTGGTTACCAGGGTTCGAAAGCATCGCACTGATGTTCCTGTATATCCGAGTCTCTAATAATTGCTCATCGCCCAAGCATTTTTCTTCAAACTCCTGATTGGAGAGCGACTTGAAGACAACCCTTGATCCGTCGGCCAAAATGGTGTCGGCCTCGAGCAAATGCTCCCTTGCGCTGCCATAAATGATGGAGTGAAGTCCGCACGAATTGTTGCCTACCATGCCTCCAATGCAGCAACGGTTGGCGGTTGAAGTTTCAGGACCGTATTGCAGTCCCTGCGGTGCCAAGAATTTATTGAGTTCCGCTGGGATAACCCCTGGCTCCACCCAAACATACCGTTCGAGGGCATTGAACTCTAGTATTTTGTTCATGTATTTCGATACATCGACCACGATACCTGAGCCAACTACCTGGCCTGCAAGCGAGGTTCCTCCTGCCCTTGGAATTACCGACGTTTTGTTTTCACGGGCAAAGGCTATTACCCGGGCAATGTCGTCACCGTTTTTGGGCTTTACCACAGCCAGTGGCTTCTCCTTGTAAGATGAAGCATCGGTGGAGTAGAGTACCCGTTGCACATTATCGGTAAACAGATCTCCATCAAGACTCGCCTTGAGCTGGTTGAATTTTTCGTCAGGAATCATAAAAAATGGCATTAAATAGCTGTTTAAACTCGTGGCCGGCTGTAGCCCTTCCTATAAGGTCTGGCCATCAGCTTTGTTGCTTCTCTGTTTCCGGAAATGGTTTGTTTAATGGGGTCCCAAATTACCGTTGATTTTGTATCGTAGGCGATGGTGGCAAGCTGAACGGTAGCTGTCGATAAAAAGGCATCTTCAGGGGTGCTTGTAAGCAGGCTTTTGTTTTTTTGCCGAACTGCCACTAAGAAATTTTCGACATGTCGTTCCTGCATATCCGGGGTCTCCAGCGTAAATTCACGGACCGAAGCACCTCTTTCGGCAGGATAGAGGATCACCTTTGCGTCCGATGCAAAAAGAGTGGCTTTTTCTCCATGAAAAAAGATGCCATTGTTAAAGTCCGATTGCACGTCACCCTTCCCCCACAGGCGGTGTTGCCATATAAGCGTTGTTTTCTCAAAGTCCATAGTAGCTTGGAGTGTATCGGGTGTAGTTATTTTTCCCTGCAGCGCATTGATACCTCCCTGAGCGGTAAACTTTTGGGGGATGTTTTCACCCAACATCATTCGTATTGCATCAATGTGGTGTATGCCCCAATCAACCAAATGACCGTTTCCATAGGCTTTCTCCAGCCTCCAAGCCATATGCCCGATGTTGGGA
Organism: uncultured Prolixibacteraceae bacterium; assembly: GCA_964349885.1. GTDB lineage: Bacteria > Bacteroidota > Bacteroidia > Bacteroidales > Prolixibacteraceae > UBA1413. Next base: position 4,063 of record CAYGIQ010000115.1, read on the forward strand.
GTATAGGGCAACATCGGGGCTGGACCACACCATTGGTCCCAGTTCAGCGAAGCGGGCGGCAATTGCGGTGTGGTGTCGCGGATCCCGGGGTTATAATGGATTTGTGCATTTACCTGATGAATCTTGCCCAGCTCACCTTGTTCAATCATCGTTTTTACTTTGGCATACGATTGGCTTTGGCGGCGTTGAAATCCTATCTGAACTACGTTGCCGGCCTTTTTTGCTGCCGCTACCATTGCCTTACCCTCGTCGATGTCGTAAGCAAATGGTTTTTCGCAGTAAACATCGAATCCTTTTTGGCAGGCAGCGATAAATTGCAGTGCGTGCCACTGAGGCGGGGTGGCAATAATGATGGCATCCATATCGCTTTGCTCCAAAAGTTCACGGTAGTCGTGGTATGTGCGGGGTGCCTTACCTTGAAGTTGTTGAATCTCTGCTGCACTATTGGAAAGATGCTCCGCATCTACATCACAGACTGCAGCTATTTCGGCCCCACCCACTTTAAAGACGGCCTTTGCGATGACCATTCCATACCAACCTGCCCCAATAAGGCCGAGTCGAAGTTTTCGCTCGCTTCCCAGATGGGGCAAATACCAAGGCATACTTCCGGCCAGCAATCCCATCGAGGCCGATTTTACAAAACTCCTTCTTTCCATGGTTAAGCTTGTTTGGATGAAGCATCTAAAATAGTTAAAATAGCGCAACCCTATGTGTTGTGGTGGCTGGAGTTACAGATTATTAAAATTGGGCAGCAAAATGCCGATATTCCCAAACTTTAAAATTCTGTTGTGGTTAACTTGGTCTCCTTTATTTTTTACACTTATTTTTTATATAAAGAAGGGCTTTTTATCCATTTTAATTTTCAGAATGGACTGCTGATATGGCTATTTAGATGAATATACGGCGTATTGGAAGAAACCCTTTTGATTACTATCTTTGTTGGCATCTCAAAAAATTGAATAAAAGAACCTCGTCATGGCTGAATTTTCCTATCAAAAACCTTACCCTATTCTAAAAGACACTACACCTTACCGATTGCTTACACGTGAATTTGTTTCGATGGTGGAGGTCGACGGAAGAAAAATTCTAAAAGTGGCCCCAGAGGGTTTGGAATTGCTGGCCAGTGAGGCAATCACGGATGTCTCCTTTTTCCTTCGCCCATCGCACCTAAAATCGCTGTCCAGAATATTGGACGATCCGGATGCAACCGATAACGATCGGTTTGTAGCATACACTATGCTGTTGAATCAGGTTATCGCTGCTAAGGGGCAATTGCCTACCTGTCAGGATACCGGAACAGCAATTGTAATGGCCAAAAAGGGAGAGGATGTTTATACCGGTGTAAACGACGCAGAGCATTTGTCGAAAGGCATTTTCGATGCCTACAACGACCGCAACCTTCGTTATTCAATGGTGGTGCCGCTCACCATGACCGAGGAGCGTAATACCGGCACCAACTTGCCGGCGCAGATTGACATTTATGCCGAGAAGGGAGATGCTTACGAGTTTCTATTTGTAACCAAAGGAGGTGGATCTGGAAATAAGACCTTTCTGTATCAGCAAACCAAGTCTTTGCTGAATGATGCATCGCTTACCAATTTTGTCAAAGAAAAGATCATGGACCTTGGCACGTCGGCATGTCCACCCTACCATCTTGCCTTGGTAGTTGGAGGGACCTCAGCCGAGGCCACCCTTACTGCTGTAAAAAAAGCTTCTGCTGGGTATTACGATCACCTGCCAACGGAAGGCAACGAAGGAGGACAGGCTTTTCGCGACCTTGAGTGGGAGGAAAAAATTACCAAAATATGCCATCAGGTGGGTATTGGCGCACAGTTTGGAGGTAAGTACTTTGTGCACGATGTACGTGTTATTCGCTTACCCCGACATGCAGCCAGCTGTCCGGTAGGTCTTGGCGTATCGTGCAGTGCCGACCGAAATATAAAGGCCAAAATTACGGCCGATGGAATTTTTATTGAAGAGTTAGAGAAGAACCCCGAAAAATATCTACCTAAGACAGCACCCTATCTCCAGCCGGCTGTCGACATCGATCTGGATAGACCAATGTCGGAAATATTGAAAGAATTAAGCAGGTATCCGGTGAAAACACGACTTAATCTGAACGGAACGCTGATTGTAGCCCGCGACATTGCCCATGCCAAATTAAAGGAACTTTTAGATGAAGGAAAGCCTTTGCCCGACTATTTTAAAAATCACCCGGTTTATTATGCAGGGCCAGCCAAAACCCCTATAGGAATGGCCTCAGGAAGCTTTGGTCCAACAACTGCTGGTCGTATGGATGTTTACGTCGATCTTTTTCAGAGTTTGGGAGGGTCGATGGTGATGCTTGCAAAAGGAAACCGCAGCAAGGCTGTTACCGATGCCTGTCAAAAATATGGTGGATTCTATCTGGGGTCCATTGGGGGTCCTGCAGCTGTGCTCGCTCAAGACAGTATTAAGTCGGTTGAGGTCGTCGATTTTGAGGAGCTTGGCATGGAGGCTGTTCGCAAAATTAGGGTTGAGAATTTCCCTGCCTTTATAATTGTCGACGACAAAGGCAACGATTTCTTTAAACAGTTGTAACCATTCTAAGGCTTACTCTTTAGCGGATTACTCCAACTAATCCACCGTTATTCATCATGCGAAGGGGCGTGTTCCGAAAATTCTCGGGGCCTTAATATTCCACGGTGCCAACCATGCAATATCCCTTCTTTCATCGAGGGGGAGCTTATTTATGCAGCCCGCACTCCTTGCCCGAGTTTTGTTCCCACCACCAACGTCCTGCTCTAAAATCTTCGCCAGGTTGTATTGCCCGGGTGCAGGGTTCACAGCCAATGCTAACAAAGCCACGATCGTGCAGCGCATTGTAGGGTACTTGATGGTCATGAACATACTTAACCACCTCCTCGAGGCTCCATTCCAATAAGGGGTTGTATTTTATAGTCTGATTGGCTTCGTCCCACATAAAGAAATCGAGTCCGCTGCGCACAGTCGACTGGCTGGCTCGGAGTCCGGTAACCCAGCAGGCAACTCCCTTTAGGGCCCGCTGCAAAGGTTTCACTTTTCGAATGTGGCAACATGTTTTGCGCTCTTCAAGACTGTTGTAAAAGCTTAGGGTCCCTTTTTCACGAAGAAGTTGCTCAACCTCGGCCGATTCGGGAAAATAGGGTATGATCTCGCAGCCATATTTTTCGATGGTTCGTTGCCAAACCTTATAGGTCTCTTCGAACATTCTGCCGGTGTCGAGTGTAGCAACCTGAATGGAAAGATGCTGATTGAAAATCATGTTGCTGATTACCTGGTCTTCGTAACCAAAACTGGTAGTAAAGAGTGCGGCGCTCGGAAATTTTACTTCGACCTCTTTTAATACCTCTTGCGGTGTAGCCTTGGCTGCCAGTTCGTTGAGCTCAGCAATAATCAATTTGGTCTCCATACCTCAATTTTGAAGTGGTTGATTGTTCGTAGAAAAAGTAGGCAACTATTCCACATGGAGCACCAGCCCTTTAAGGTATTCTCCTTCGGGGTGAAAAATGTTTACCGGGTGATCGGGCGGTTGGCTCAGATGGTGTAGAATGGTAATTTTCCGGCCTGCCTGTATGGCAGCGGTTAGTATGGTGTCGCGAAATGCCTCGCGAGAAACAATCTGAGAACAGGAGAAAGTGAACAGCAATCCTCCCTTTCCAATTTTCTGCAAGGCCCTCAGATTTATTCTGCGATAACCATTCAGCGCCTGTGAAAGCGCATCGCGGTGTTTTGCGAAGGCCGGCGGATCGAGGATGATGAGGTCGTAATCGTTTGGCATCTCCTTTATAAACGAGTGAACATCGGTGGTGTATGCCTCGTGATGGTCGCATTGGCCAAAATTAAGCTCAACATTCTGACGGGTGAGCTCCATGGCCGATGCCGATGAATCGACCGAGTGAACCAATCGGGCACCACCCCGCATAGCCGCAAATGAGAAACCACCGGTATAACAAAATAAGTTGAGAACTTTTCGCCCTCGGGCCATTTGCTCCACCAGATGTCGATTTTCACGTTGATCGACGAAAAAGCCGGTTTTCTGTCCGTTGGCAAAATCCACCCTAAAGAGGAGGCCATACTCCATAACCTCTCGAACAACCGGTTCCGACCCGATAAGAAACCCATCCTGAGGATTAAGGTTGGCCTTAAAAGGCACAGTTTTGGCGCTTTTATCATATACAGCTACGATTTTGTCGCCCAGAACCTGCTGAATGGCTTCTGCAATTTCGTGCCTGCTACGGTACATTCCCACCGAATGGGCCTGCAAAACTGCAATGTCGTTATAGATATCTACCACCAACCCGGGCAACCCATCGCCTTCTGCATGAATTAGTCTGAAAACATTGGTGTTGGTTTTTTCAGATAGCACTGTTTGGGATCTTATTTGCCAGGCGGCCGAAATTTTTTCCTGCCAAAATTCGGGCTCAATGGCTTCTTCTTGAAACGAAAATAGCCTGATGGCAATCGAACCTATCTGATAATGCCCTATGCCAAGGAACTGCCCCGATGCAGAATGCACCGAAACGGTATCCCCCTCCTCCAATTCTTGTGGCATTAGCTTTATGGCTCCAGAGAATATCCATGGATGAAACCTAAGTGGCGATTGCTCCTTGCCCGGTTTAAGTATTATTTTGGGGTAATTGGTCATAGTA
>CAYGIQ010000116.1:0-1823 GCA_964349885.1 uncultured Prolixibacteraceae bacterium
AATCCGATGGGGGGTTATAAAAAATACAAAACCGGCCGCCAGAATAAAGGAGCCGATTAGTATTAGAGTGTAGTCGTAAAACCATTTACGACTGAAAATTTTCACCTTGGGAACAAAACTCATGGTCGGTTAATTCTAATGGACAAAATTAACCAATTGAGCAGCATTAATCGTTGTCATTTGTCATAGAAAAAGGATAGCTTTCTCGTTTTGACCAAAGCCCTGTAACGGGCTCTGCCGACATCTGGAAACTTAGCTTGCCCCCCGACGACAACTCGCTGTGCGACAACCACGAACGATTCAATTCGCGTCCATTTAGCTCAGCCGACTTCAGGTATTCTGTTTCCGATGCACCAGGCGATTCGATGGTGAAGAGATGACCATTGGGAAGGGTTATTTCAACCTTTTCAAACAGTGGGGATCCAATCACATATTCACCGGTGCCGGGTGCCACAGGATAAAAACCAAGAGACGAAAAAACAAACCATGCTGAAGTCTGGCCATTATCTTCGTCGCCGCAATAGCCATCCGGATGGTACGAATAGAGTTTGGTTAACACCTCTCTGATGCGCATTTGAGTTTTCCATGCCTCTCCAGCATAATTATAGAGATAAATCATGTGCTGAATTGGCTGATTTCCATGCGCATAATTGCCCATATTCATCACCTGCATTTCCCGTATTTCATGAATAGGAAACCCATAATAAGAGTAGTCGAAAATGGGAGGCACCACAAATACCGAGTCGAGCATTTTTGCAAACATTTCTTGTCCGCCCATTAGTCTGGCCAGACCTTCAACATCATGAAAAACACTCCATGTATAATGCCAGCTGTTACCCTCGGTAAACGCATCACCCCATTTGTAGGGGTTAAAAGGCGACTGAAACGTACCATCTTCGTTGCGACCGCGCATTAGCAGGGTTTCGCTATCAAATACATTTCGGTAGTTCTGCGACCGTTTTTTGAAAAGCTCAACCTCTTCTTGAGGTCTATTGAGTGCCTTGGCCAGCTCCATAATACAGTAATCGGCATAAGCATATTCAAGTGTTCGTGCGGTATTCTCCCGAATTCCAACATCGTATGGCACATACCCGAGCTCGTTGTAGTATTCGGCGCCATATCGACCAACTGAACTAACAGGTCCAACGCCCTCGGCATTCTTTAGAATTGCTTCGTATAGCGTTTCGATATCGTATCCGCGAATTCCCTTAAGGTAGGCATCGGCAATCAGTGAGGCAGAATTTGACCCGATCATACAGTCGCGATGACCCGGACTTGCCCACTCCGGAAGCCATCCACTTTCGAGATAAGTATTGACCAACCCTTGCATAATTTCAGCATTCAGATCGGGATACATCCAGGTAAAGAAAGGGAACACAGCCCTGAAAGTATCCCAAAAACCATTGTCCGTATAAAGTGGACCTGGAAGGACTTCTCCATTGTAGGGGCTGTAGTGGATCATATTGTTGTTGGCGTCAAACTCGTGAAATTTCCGCGGAAAAAGAAGCACACGGTAGAGACTGCTGTAGAAGGTTCTAACATGGTCGATGTTTTCGGTCGACACCCGTATCTTGCCGAGTTCGTGGTTCCATATTTCCCTCCCCTCGGACTTCACTTCGTCGAACGTCCGTCCGGCAACCTCACGGTTCAGATTGATTTCAGCCTGTTCGAGACTGATAAAAGAAGAGGAGATACGGGCCAGAATCTGATCGTGTCGTTTGGTGGCAAAACGAACAGCTGCCATAGCATGAAACCCTTCTGAAGAATTGGTATCCGCCAGCACCTTTCCATCGTCCCAGAGGGTATGGTCGAGGAAAGGACGG
>CAYGIQ010000116.1:1833-8482 GCA_964349885.1 uncultured Prolixibacteraceae bacterium
CTCCCGAATTCTTGGTTGTATAACCAACTACCCGGTTGCGATTGGGTTCTACGCGAACCATCGACCCTTTGTCGAAGGCATCGATCAGCACAAATGCGCTGTCGGTCTGAGGCATCGTAAACCGAAATAGCGACGACCTGTCTGTTGGGGTTATTTCAACAACGGCATCGTAATCGGCCAGATATACGCTGTAGTAATATGGCTTTACGGTTTCTGCTTTATGGTTGAACCAACTGGCCCGTTTGTCTTCGTCAAACACCAGCTTACCGGTTGTTGCAAATATCGAGAACTGACCGTAATCATTGATCCAGGGACTGGGTTGATGGGTCTGCTTAAAGCCCCTGATGGTTTTTGATCCGTAGGTATACATCCAACCACTGCCCATCTTTCCGGTCTGTGGCGCCCAAAAATTCATTCCCCAGGGCCGGGCAATCGCCGGATAGGTATTTCCAGTACTAAAATTAAAATCTGAAAGGGTTCCCATCAGAGGATTAACAAAATCTACAGGATGGGTTACAAGTGTCTTCTCCGGGCGGTTGGAACAGCCCAGCAGAAAAGCCAGCGCTGCCAAAAAGGCCATTCTTCTCAACATATTGCTAAATTTTTGGTTGATGCGAAGATAGCCAATTTGCCCATTGTGGAAGAGATATTAACACAATCGCCATCGCTCCTTAACAAAAAAGGCCTCCTTTTGGAAGCCTTTGCAGAGTATAGATTTGGAAACTATACGCGTTTTTCTTTGATACGGGCTTTTTTGCCAGTAAGTTTGCGAAGATAGAAGATCCTTTTGCGGCGTACACTACCCCGTTTGTTGATTTCTATTTCGGCAATAAAGGGAGATAACATAGGAAAAATCCTTTCAACACCAATATTCCCTGACATTTTGCGTACAGTGAATGTTTTGGTTGCGCCAGTACCTTTAATCTGAATAACTACTCCTCTGTAACTCTGGATTCGCTCCTTGTTACCTTCACGAATGGTGTAGTTCACAGTAATGGTATCTCCTGCTCCGAACTTAGGAAAATCCTTTTTTTCGACCTCAAATGCGCTTTGAGCTACTTTAATCAAGTCCATCGTAAATGATTTTAAAATGAGGCAATATTACCCTGTCTATCAGGATAAGAGATTGCAGTAAAATGTGGCGCAAAATTAGCAATATTTTCAATGCATGCAACACCCCGCCTCATTATCAGAAAAAAAGTTAACCGCATTAATTACCACAACATGCTCAACATGCGCCTAGTAACTCCGGCGAGTCGTATACCAGTTCTAAAGCAGACAATGGAGAAACCAACAAATTTTGTGAACCCAGTAAATCCCGATGGTTGGGAACTATGGCTCTAGCACTTTAAACTTATCGCCGGTGCTGTTAACAATGGCACGATACCACCATTCTGGATAACCCGGAAAGAGAGGATTGGCAGGGTTTCCGTGCTCGTTCCGCATAAACTGCCCGTTCTCCTCCTTTTTAATGTTTCCGTCGATGTATTTAACCAACAGATAATGGCCCAGAGCTTTCCATCGCCGGTTCATGTTGTTTGCTTCGTTAACCGAATATTCAGTAAGAAACCTTTGGGCTGCAGAAGCACCGGCCGAAGCCATAAGGTCTTGCGCTGCCCTATCAATAAATGGGGTTTGTGTTATGTATTTTTCTTCCAGTTCATGCTGCACCTTCCGGATATCCCCAATCATATCGTTGTATCGTAGATAGGCAAAATTGGCTACAAAGTTGAAGGTCCAGAATGCGGAGGTCTCGCTATAGTTTAGCATGTCGCCATTGCCCACCCTAAAGGTTTCGGGAATTTCGGTTATACCGCAATACATAGGGACATAGCATGTGCTGTAACTATCGTCGACTCCAAACCAAAGAATTCCGCCAATAGCATCTGGAAGCCAGTTGCGGCTTTGGGCTACAAATGAGAATGCAGTCTGTTGAGTAGAAATCGCTCTTTCGTTGCAGTAACTCTCATCATCAACCTTCCAGGTCAATCCCCTCCACCGGTAGGGCAATTGATAAGGCCCAGCCCCAATATCCTGAGTCATATCGAGTGGCGTTCCCTGATAATGATCACGCATCATCTCCATTACATCCTTTACGGTGAGTTTTTTATCGGGCTTAATCCAAAGAGGCATGCGATTTATCGGAAAATTGTTTTCTCCTCCAAATTCAATAAGTCCGGTTGCATAGTCGGTATACTGTTCCATACCGCCAGCAACCTTATTAAAACCTGCCCAAACCCGCGCCTCACAAAACCGGGCGCTTCCAAAGTCAATCGGAGCATATACGTCAGAGAAACTAAAATCGCTGTTTTTACCTGAGAACCAGTTTTTTTCGCGCGCAAAAGAAATAACATCCTTAGAATAAATACAGTTATCAGGATCGTTCAGCGGGAAAGTAGTTATTCTGGCGTGGTTGGCATGTCCGCTAATGTATCCATCGGGGATTTTTAAAGCAACCCAAACTGCACCCTTTTCGCCCTCTCCCTTGCCAATCATTTCGAGGATCCATACCTCGTTTGGATCGGAAATAGAGAACGATTCACCCGAGCTGTAATAGCCATACTCCTCTATTAGGGCAGCCATAGTGGCAATTGCTTGGCGGGCTGTCTGTGCGCGTTGAAGGGTAATGTAAATCAAGCTACCGTAATCCATAATGGCCCCCGGCTGGCTTCCCAGCTCCGATCGGCCTCCAAAAGTAGTTTCAGCAATGGCCAGCTGATATTCGTTCATATTACCAATAACACTGTATGTTTGAGGCACTTGGGCAATCTGTCCGAGAAATTTACCGGTATCCCATTCATATACATCCACCATGCTGCCGGCTGCCCAGCGCGAGGCAGGCCAATGATAAAGCTCACCAAAAAGATTGTGCGAGTCAGCAGCATAGGTAATCATATTCGATCCATCGGCCGATGCTCCGCGGGTAACCAGGAAGTTTGTACAGCCAAACGAAATCTTTGTGTTCAGAATTAGCAGAATCAGAATACATCCGCCAAGGAAACGTGCTTTATTGGTCATAAAGGTTGGGTTTATGTTGTTTTTATACAAATATAATGGTTTAGCCCTTGCAGCACAATAACAAGTTGACTTTTAAAGGGCTGCGTAAAGGTTTAAATTCAAATCAAGGCAAATACAATGCTCCTGCAGAGCTATCGCTTCGCGCCCCTGTTACTGAACAAAGGCAATTATTGCGACCATACCATCGAAGGTATCCAAGAAAAGCAAAAATAAGTGCCTCCTTAAAATTGATTATGGTTGCAGAGGGGATTACCAATTCTGACTTGGAATGACTTGCAATTCTTTCAATTAAAAATCCGTTGTGGGTGCCTCCTCCGGTAACCAGAACTTTTTCGACCGAACCTATCGCACCGGCAATTTGAATCGCGGCGTGCTCGTACCAGGTTCTTAGGAGGTCGGCAGTTGCGGATTGGTAGGAATTGAACAGCGGGAAAATTTCACTGTCGCACCACTCCCTGCCCAGTGACTTAGGAAACGACCGTAGGTAAAAAGGGTGATTGTTGAGCGCTTCCAATAGTTCAGCAACAATCTTTCCACTGCGTCCAATGGCGCCATTTGGGTCGTAGGCTTCACCCAACTGGCCCGACAAGGCATTCAGGATGATGTTAACCGGACAAATGTCTCCGGCTCGAACCTCGGGTTCGGAGGTAAAAGAGACATTCGCAAATCCACCCAAATTCAGCAGAGCAGGGTATGTGTCGAAGAGCAAACGGTCGCCAGCTGGAACAAGCGGAGCTCCTTCCCCTCCCATGGCCACATCGGTAGATCTAAAATCAGAAATAACAGGCAGGCCCGTCTCTGAAGCAACGGCAGCACCATGTCCAATTTGCAGCGTAAATCTTTTTGCAGGGTAGTGAAAAACCGTGTGCCCGTGCGAAGCAATAAGGTCGATGACAAGTTGATTCGATGTTATAAATTGGGTGGCCATTTTACCCAAAAAATGACCATAACCCCGATCGAGTTCGACCAAATCAGCTGCTTGAAGTTCATGGGAAGTTGCTAAACGATGCATCCATTCTTTTGAATAAACGAGGGTTTCTGCGGCAAGGATGGTGAACTGGTAGCGGCCTTGCACCTGCCTGAATTCGGCTGCAACGAGATCGAGGCCATCCAAAGAGGTTCCCGACATAAGACCCAATACTTTCAAACTCGGACTATCTGACAAATGTGGCTTCATAACTGGTACTGTTTCCTGCATTATCGGTAACCCTTAGCTTCAATTGATTTCGCTTGCCTCGGCTTATATGGCGGTCTTCGATGGTGTAAACAATCAAACTGTATTTGGCATCATAATCGAAAAGCACCCATGCATCGTTGATGTATCCATCGATCTGACGGATACCTGAAAGATCGTCGCTAATGCGAAAACGAATCTGCCGAGAATCGATTAGCTGACTCTGATCACGAATGCTCAAAGGGACAATGCGCGGAGCAATGGTATCCATCATTACTGCATAATTCCCAAAACTGCGCACATCGGCTTCAAACCAACCCGAACGAAGGGTTCCTCCAATATAGCTGCGGCCCCCACCGGCCGATATCCGACCTATAAAAGCCTTCTCAGCAAGCGCTTCAGGTAAATCTTCGGCAAGGATGTTAATTCTAACAGGCAGATGCAGAGGCACTGTTTCTAAGTGTAACCGGTGTATTTTCGAATAGAGACCAGCCAGCCTTTCCGAAACCGCATAATTGAAGTATACATCATCGTAGAAAGCCCCTGTCGCGGCACTAAGCCTGAAGAATGGCGTTTGCACAACATTGGGTTCGTCGTAGGCAAAAAAATGGGTATGTTCCGGAACCGGAACTTTTATTCCGGAATCAGATCCAACAAGGGTAAACCTAAGCAAAGCCCGATTGCCTGAGAAATCGGCTACCTCAATCTCAACCTGCCTGCGTTCGCCGTGAGCAATGTCAACAACTCCCCGGTTTATATCGGTGTGGTATATGGCCAACTGGTTCCCCGGTTGGCGCCATAGACGGTGGATGCGACGATTGTGCCTTATGGCCTCCTCATAATCGGTATGACTAAATATATAGCGGGCATCGGCAAAGGGCATTCGATCGAAACGATAGGCAAAAAGCTCTTGCCCATCCACCCGCATTACAGCGCTATATATCCCAAATATATTGGAAGTTCCGGGGAAGAAATCGTTGCTATGAACAGCCAATCCTATTTTACCATGCACAACAATCTCGTCTCCTCCGCTGATTCGGTATTGTGAACCTGCAAGCGAAACAGCCAAACGCTGATTCCTGGTCGAGCGGGACACATGTGCATTTTCAGACAGAGGTGTTACCATCAGCGAATAGATGCGTGGTGGAATATCGTCGTAAACCGGCAAATAGTGCAATGGATTCAAGGCATCTTGAGTTTTGGTATCCCGAATTTCGAAATGAAGATGTGGTGCCTGCGAACTGCCTGAATTACCACCAATTCCGAGCAAATCGCCCTTCGCAAAACGAAAAAGAGCAGAATCGGGGGTCAGATCAACTGCAAACCGTTCCAAACGGTATTGCTCGCTGGTGATCCATTCAGCCACTTCAGTCGAAAACTGGTCGAGGTGACCGTAAACCGTAGTCATTCCATTGGGATGATTCAGGTAAACTACCTTCCCGTAACCAGCGGGAGAAACAGCAATCCGGGCAAGATATCCGTCAGCTGCAGCATATATGGGAACCCCAATTCTTTGTTCAGTCCGGTAATCAATTCCGGCATGAAAATGAGAAGGCCGTAGCTCATTGAAATTGGCACTAAGAGAGACCGGGATCTTAACCGGATGGTCAAAATATTTTTCCTGAGCAGCAACGGGCCGTGGAAGAATCGAAAACACACCAAGTAAGAGGGAAACTAAAAAGAAGTAAGAAACCATGGAATAAAGGTATTCACATCAATAAAAGATCGTTCAAATATCGAGATGTTGCAAAAATATTAACTTTGCTGATGATTTATGTGTATTGATGGGTGAAGAAAGTCGATTATTGTTGGAAGAGCTGAAAATCAAGGTTCGACGCCTAATGGATGTAACCGAAAAGGCAAGGCAGGATTATGCAGCACTTTCTGCCGAAAACGAAACGTTGAAAAACAAGATTGAGCTTCTAAAGCAGCAATTGACCGAGAGCACCTCTGAATATGAAAACCTTAAAGTGGCTGCATCCATGAATGTAGGCAATCCGCATTCAGATCTGGCGCGAAAAAGGATTAATAAATTGGTACGGGAAATAGACAAATGTGTAGCATTGCTTAACGAGTAATGTTGAAAAGATGAGTGATACGCTGACCATAAATATAAAAATCGACAGTCGCTTTTACCCTCTGGTGGTTAACCGCAGAGACGAAGAGCGGTACCGAATTGCTGCAAAAAAACTGAACGAAGTTGTCTCTGGATTTCGGAACAACTTCCCCGACAAAGACATGCAGGATATTATGGCCATGGCTGCATTTCAATTTTCTTACAGCACGCTGGTGCAGCAGGAAAATGTAGAAAATGTTGCACTTATCAACGAACTCAAAAACCTGAACGACGACGTAAGCGATTTTCTGGAAAATAGCCTGGTTCATCGACAATAGTTCGGTTTTTTTGAAACATATTTCCCGTATTGCACTGGATGTTAAGAGCATTTGGAGCAATTG
>CAYGIQ010000117.1:0-272 GCA_964349885.1 uncultured Prolixibacteraceae bacterium
CCCAGAGGCTGCTGCGTTATCAGCGAGTATGGCCCAATTGAACGTGCATGCATCTTGTCTTCCACCATGTGACCTAGTTTCATCATATAGATGATGCCCACAGTGGCAGGTTGATCGAACGGCTCTCCGGTTTCACCATCGTAGAGTACTGTTTTACCAAATCGGGGAACTCCAGCCTTATCAGTATAGGCAGTAATTTCCTGCAGCGTCGCTCCATCAAAAATAGGTGTACTGAAGCGAAGTCCAAGTTCTTTACCGGCCCAACCGAGAAC
>CAYGIQ010000117.1:282-8286 GCA_964349885.1 uncultured Prolixibacteraceae bacterium
CTACAGGTGTTCCATCGGCAAGGAAAGGCATATCCTCAGACCTTACGACCCGCGATACAATACCTTTGTTTCCGTGACGACCGGCCATTTTATCCCCAATCTGCAATTTGCGTTTTTTCGCAATGTACACTTTGGCCAATTGTATAATACCAGCAGGCAGTTCGTCCCCGATGGTAACGTTGAAACGTTCCCTACGGGCGACAGCATCCGCTTGCTTGTATTTCATCAAATAGTTGTTCACCAACCTGAAAATAAGATCGTTCTTTTCCTTGTCGGTGGTCCATTTGGTTGGATTGATATTGAGATAATCGACCTCCTGAAGTTGCTTCAGGGTAAATTTCAGACCTTTGGCGATAATTTCGGTACCGAAATAGTCTTTTACACCCTGACTGGTTTTTCCTGATACGAGTTCAAAAAGTTTCTCTTCTAGGCGGATACGCAGTTCGGCTACTTCACGATCAAATTGGGCATCGATCTGTTCAAGCATGGGTTTCGAAGAGAGTTTTCCCTTCTTCTCTTTGTTCACCCGCGAGAAAAGTTTTTTATCGATAACCACACCAGCTAGCGATGGAGAAGCCTTCAGTGAGGCATCTTTCACATCACCGGCCTTGTCACCGAAAATAGCACGAAGCAGCTTCTCTTCGGGTGAAGGATCCGACTCACCTTTGGGTGTAATTTTTCCAATCAGAATATCGCCGGGGCGAACCACAGCACCAATCCTAATCAAACCATTCTCATCGAGGTTGCGGGTAGCCTCTTCCGAAACGTTGGGGATATCAGAGGTAAATTCTTCAACACCCCGTTTGGTGTCACGTACTTCGAGACTGTATTCGTCAACATGCACCGAAGTAAAAATATCTTCGCGCACAATGCGTTCCGAAATAACAATGGCATCTTCGTAGTTGTAACCCTGCCATGGCATAAAGGCCACCATAAGGTTGCGGCCGAGAGCAAGTTCACCTTTTTGAGTAGCATACCCTTCGGTAAGCACATCACCCATTTTAATCCTTTGTCCTTTAACAACAATAGGCTTAAGATCAATGGTTGTACCCTGGTTGGTTTTATTGTATTTTGGAAGTTTGTAGGTTACTACTTCAGGATCGAAGCTCACAAAACGCTCCTCATCGGTCATATCGTAACGTACTACAATCTTATTGGCATCAACATATTCGACTACCCCGTTTGCTTCGGCATTAAACAGCACTTTGGAGTCGCTGGCAGCGCGATCTTCGAGCCCTGTGCCCACGATGGGGGCTTCGGGTCTGAGCAACGGCACAGCCTGACGCATCATGTTCGATCCCATCAGGGCCCGGTTGGCATCGTCGTGCTCAAGGAAAGAGATCAACGAAGCTGCAAGCGATGCGATCTGGTTGGGACCCACATCCATGAGGTCTACCTTTTCGCGATCAACCAAAGGATAGTCACCATCAAGCCGTGCTTTTACCTTCGGGTTGATGAAGTTCCCCTGATCGTCGATGGGGGCATTGGCCTGAGCAATGATTTTGTCCTCTTCCTCTTCGGCAGTAAGGTAAACAACCCCTTCGTCAGAAAAGTCCACCCTGCCATTTAGAACCTTGCGGTAGGGGGTAGAGATAAAGCCAAGTTCGGTTATTTTGGCATACACACAAAGTGATGAGATCAAACCAATGTTGGGGCCTTCAGGCGTTTCGATTGGACAAAGGCGTCCGTAGTGGGTAAAGTGTACGTCGCGTACCTCAAAACCAGCACGTTCGCGCGATAAACCACCTGGCCCCAATGCCGACATACGTCGTTTGTGGGTCATTTCGGCCAATGGATTGGTTTGATCCATAAACTGCGACAGAGCGTTGGTGCCAAAAAATGAGTTGATTACCGACGAAAGCGTTTTACTGTTGATCAGATCGATGGGTGTAAAAACTTCATTGTCGCGCACGTTCATACGTTCACGGATGGTGCGGGCCATACGGGCCAATCCAACCCCGAACTGCGAAAACAGCTGTTCGCCAACCGTTCTTACACGTCGGTTACTCAAGTGATCGATATCGTCGACATCGGTTTTTGAGTTGATCAGCTGAATGAGGTATTTTATAATTTCAATGATGTCGTTTTTGGTAAGGACTTTGGTATCCATGCCAATATCAAGTCCTAGCTTTTTATTGATTCGGTACCGTCCTACATCTCCGAGATCGTAACGTTTGTCAGAGAAAAAGAGTTTGTCGATAACATCGCGTGCCGTCGCTTCATCGGGCGGCTCGGCGTTACGAAGCTGTCTGTAAATATGAAGAACCGCCTCCTTTTCAGAGTTGGTCGGGTCTTTTTGAAGTGTATTGTATATGATAGCATAATCCTGCTGATTCTGATCCTCTTTATGGAGCAAAATCGACTTAACATCCGCTGCAATTATCGCTTCGATATGATCGTCGGTGAGTACAGTCTCACGTTCAATAATTACCGTATTACGCTCCAATGAAACCACTTCGCCAGTGTCCTCATCTACAAAGTCTTCGACCCAAGATTTAAGCACGCGGGCAGCCAGTCGGCGACCAGCCACTTTTTTCAGGCCGGTTTTTGTGACCTTAATCTCATCGGCAAGGTCAAATATCTCCAGTATATCTTTGTCGCTTTCGTAACCTATAGCCCTAAGCAGGGTCGAAACCGGAAGCTTCTTCTTACGGTCGATATAGGCATACATAACGCTGTTGATGTCGGTAGCAAATTCAATCCACGAACCTTTAAAAGGAATGATACGAGCCGAATAGAGTTTCGAACCGTTGGCGTGGGTGCTCTGACCGAAGAATACTCCAGGTGAACGGTGTAGCTGAGATACAATCACCCGCTCAGCACCATTGATAATAAAAGTCCCCCTATCGGTCATATAGGGAACGGTTCCAAGGTACACATCCTGAACCACGGTATCAAAATCTTCATGCTCCGGATCGGTGCAAAAAAGTTTCAATTTGGCCTTGAGGGGTACACTAAAAGTAAGACCGCGCTCAATACACTCTTCGAGAGAGTAACGAGGCGGATCTACCTGGTAATCGATAAACTCCAGAACAAAATTGTTGCGGGTATCGGTAATCGGGAAATTCTCCTGAAATACCTTATGCAAACCTTCGTCACGCCGATTGTCTGGAGTTGTTTTTAACTGAAAAAAATCTTTGAACGATTTAACTTGTACTTCCAGGAAGTCAGGGTAATCAAACCTGGTTTTTGTTGAGGAAAAACTTATCCTCCCGCTCTGTTTGTTTTCGAACATGTATGTATACTGGTTAAGTAAGATGAAACCGGCCAACTAAGTTGTAACCTCCGGAAGTTGAAAATGCGGGCAGAACCTGAATTCACCATATGCGCTAATGAAAGCGTTATTGGCTGTGCAGGGGTAATTCTGCGCACACAGGAGGTTTACCATTGTCGTGCTAATTCCATATGACCGCTGAAAAACAAAAAACATTCATATATATATGAACCAAGACCGAAAAAGTCGCCTAAGGCTGAGCTCTCCTTTGCAGCACAATAAGGCGCCCCGAAAGAAAGAACATTGCTCACAAAATATAAATACAAAAAGGTTTAGAACCCCGAACATACAGGATTCTAAACCGTATTTACCGTTTAGGTATACACCTATTTAATTTCAACTTCGGCTCCTGCCTCTTCGAGCTGTGCTTTCAGCGACTCAGCCTCATCTTTAGAAATCTTCTCCTTGAGTGCTTTAGGTGCAGCATCTACCAATTCTTTGGCTTCCTTCAGGCCGAGGCCAGTCAATTCTTTTACGAGCTTAACGACCTGTAGTTTAGATTGACCACCAAACTTAAGGATAACATCAAATTCTGTTTGAACAGCTTCTTCAGCATCTCCAGCACCTGCAGCAGCAGGACCAGCAACAGCTACTGCAGCAGCAGCCGGTTCGATACCATATTCGTCTTTCAGAATTTTAGCCAATTCGTTAACCTCTTTAACAGTTAAGTTTACCAACTCTTCTGCAAGCTGTTTTAAATCTGCCATTGTATTTAATTTTAATGAATTTGTGACTACTAATAATTATTTCCTCTCTTCCAGTGTCTGTAATACACCGTGTAAAATGTTACCTCCCGACTGCAGCTGCGAAAGCACAGTTTGCATTGGAGATTTCAATAAGGCCACCACTTCGGCAATAAGTTCATTTTTCGTTTTCAGTGCAACCAGTGCATCCAGCTGATCGTCGCCCACATAAACCGACTCTTCCACGTAGGCACCCTTTAAGATTGGGCGGTCGTTCTTTTTGCGGAACTCCTTTATCAGCTTAGCAGGCACGTTACCCTGTTCGGTGAACATTATGGAGGTGTTTCCTTTAAGTACATCATAAAGCTCGTCGGCCTGTTTGTCAGACCGTTCGATTGCTTTACGCAACAGCGTATTCTTGACCACAACCAGTTTTACATTCTGCTTGAAGCATATTCGTCTCAGGTCACTGGTTTTTTCAGCATTGAGCGTACTAATGTCGGCGAGGTAAAAATGGTTGCTAGCGTTGATTTGTTCAACCAGACTATCAATTACAGATGCTTTTTCTGAACTCTTCATAACACACATTTTTAGTCGGCAACCGACTTAGGTTCAACTTGAATACCAGGACTCATGGTACTTGATAGATAGATACTTTTGATGTATGTACCTTTGGCAGCGGTTGGCTTAAGTTTGACGATCATATTCACAAATTCCTTAGCGTTATCTGTGATTTTATCAACACTGAAAGACACTTTGCCGACGGAGGTATGCACAATTCCGAATTTATCGACTTTGAAGTCGATTTTTCCTTGTTTTACCTCTTCTACAGCTTTGCCCACATCCATTGTAACGGTTCCACTCTTGGGGTTAGGCATCAATCCGCGGGGTCCGAGGATTCGGCCTAAAACACCAATTTTTCCCATTACAGGAGGCATCGTGATGATAACGTCAACATCGGTCCACCCACCTTTGATCTTTTCAATAAATTCGTCGAGACCAACGTGGTCGGCTCCTGCGTCTTTGGCTTCCTGCACCTTATCGGGAGTAACCAAAGCGAGAACCCTTACCTCTTTACCAGTACCATGGGGTAACGAAACTACGCCTCTAACCATCTGGTTAGCCTTCCTTGGGTCAACGCCAAGACGGATGTCCACATCAACCGAAGCATCAAATTTGGTGTAGGAAATATTCTTCACCAATTCAGCAGCCTCGTCGATGGTGTACAATTTGCCCTTCTCGACTTTATCAAGTGCAGCTTTTTTGTTTTTCGTAATTCTGCCCATCGTATAAAATTTAATTAATTATTGAATGGAGAATCACCTTCAACATTGATCCCCATACTTCTGGCAGTACCAGCTACCATACGCATAGCTGCTTCGATCGTAAAACAATTTAAGTCGGCCATTTTGGATTCTGCGATCTCTTTTACCTGATCCCATGAAACCGAACCAACTTTTTTTACATGAGGTTCTGAAGAACCCTTTTTTTGTTTCGAAGCATCCATAAGCTGAATGGCTACAGGAGGTTGTTTGATGATAAAATCAAACGATTTATCAGCATACACTGTAATGATTACCGGCAACACTTTCCCTGCAAGGTCTTGTGTACGCGCGTTAAACAGTTTACAGAACTGCATAATATTAACCCCTTTCGACCCTAACGCTGGCCCTACCGGAGGTGATGGATTGGCAGCACCCCCCTTAATTTGTAACTTGATTAATCCAGCAATTTCTTTCGCCATAGCAAAATTTTAGAGCGTTTTTACTCCTTTTCGACCTGCATGAAGCTAAGCTCCAAAGGAGTCTTTCTACCAAAAATCTTCACCATTACCTGCAATTTCTTCTTCTCCTCATTGATTAACTCAATGGTTCCGTTGAAACCGTTAAATGGTCCATCGATTACTTTCACAGTTTCACCCATCAGGAAGGGATTGTTCATCTCTTCGCCGGTTTCGGCAAGTTCATCTACTTTGCCCAGAATACGGTTGATCTCGCTCTGACGCATCGGTACCGGATCGCCGCCTTTGACGTCGCCCAGAAAACCAATTACGTTGGGAATGTTACGCAAAATATGGGTAACCTCGCCCTCCAGAGACGCCTCAATCAGGACATATCCCGGATAAAAGTTTCTTTCCTTGCTGATTTTTTTACCGTTTCGGATCTGATACACCTTCTCGGTTGGAATAAGCACCTGTGAAACAAATTTCTGAAGATCACCACGGGCGATTTCGTTTTCTATGTACTCCTTCACCTTCTTCTCTTTCCCACTGATCGCGCGAAGGACATACCATTTTCTACCTGTATCGCTCATAGCTACTCCAGTTTCAGATTAATAAAATAATCCATAGATAAATTCCATTATGTTCTCAAAAGAGATGTCCATAACGAAAATTACGAGTGATATAATAAAGGAAGCAACCATTACAACTATTGAACTGCTCTGCAGTTCTTTCCATGTTGGCCATGTGACCTTGTTCACAAGCTCATCGTAAGCCTCTTCAATGTAAACTTTAAGTTTCATTCAGCTAAGTGTTTTGTTATAATAAGTCCACATGCCGATCCGCCTGAGGCGGATGTGCGAAGTTTCAGTTGCCGTTGATGCCTGTTTTGAAGACAGGTGTCTGAGAGCTCCTGTTGACAACGCAATATTTCATTATAAATAGCACGGATGGTAAGACTCGAACTTACAGAACTCCCATAATGAGTTACATCCGAAAATAGTCCCGGAACAGAATTCCGGGACTATCCAGGATATTGTATATCAACGAATAATACTATTCAATGATTTCAGTAATCTGACCTGCACCCACGGTACGTCCGCCTTCGCGAATAGCGAAACGAAGACCAATGTTTACAGCAACAGGATAGATGAGGGTAACTTCAATAGAAACGTTATCGCCAGGCATTACCATGTCGCGACCTTCGGGTAGGGTGATCTCACCGGTTACGTCGAGGGTACGAATGTAAAACTGAGGACGGTATTTGTTGTGGAATGGAGTGTGACGTCCACCTTCCTCTTTCTTCAAAACATAAATTTCGGCTTTGCAGCGGGTATGAGGAGTAATCGATTTTGGTTTGGCCAAAATCTGACCACGTTTGATCTCTTTTTTGTCAACACCACGAAGCAGCAAACCAACGTTGTCGCCAGCCTGACCGTCATCAAGGATTTTCCGGAACATCTCAACACCAGTACATACGGTTTTGCGGCCATCGGCACCCAAACCAATGATTTCAATTTCGTCGCCAGTATGAATCTTACCTGTTTCGATACGACCAGTGGCTACAGTTCCACGACCAGTAATAGAGAACACGTCTTCTACTGGCATAAGGAATGGTTTGTCAACATCACGGGGAGGAAGCGGAATCCAAGTGTCAACTGCATCCATCAATTCCATTATTTTATCTTCCCAAAGCTGTTCGCCATTAATAGCACCCAATGCAGATCCGCGGATAACGGGAGAATTGTCGCCATCGAACTGATAAAAGCTTAAAAGGTCACGAACTTCCATCTCAACGAGCTCGAGCAACTCTTCGTCCTCAACCATGTCGACTTTGTTCATAAATACTACAATACGGGGAACGTTTACCTGACGGGCAAGCAGGATGTGCTCGCGGGTCTGTGGCATAGGACCGTCGGTTGCAGCTACCACCAAAATAGCACCATCCATCTGGGCAGCACCTGTTACCATGTTTTTCACATAGTCGGCGTGACCTGGACAGTCAACGTGCGCATAGTGACGATTCTCGGTAGAGTACTCTACGTGAGCGGTATTAATGGTAATACCTCTCTCCTTTTCCTCGGGAGCATTGTCGATTGAATCAAAAGATTTTACCTCAGAAAGACCTTTCTTAGCCAATACCATGGTAATGGCAGAGGTCAGGGTAGTTTTTCCATGGTCAACGTGGCCGATAGTACCAATGTTGACATGGTCTTTGTCCCTTTTAAAATGTTCTTTTGCCATAACTCGAAATTTTATATAGTTTAAAATTATTTGAGCCGAAGACGAGAATTGAACTCGTGACCTCATCCTTACCAAGGATGCGC
>CAYGIQ010000118.1:0-8188 GCA_964349885.1 uncultured Prolixibacteraceae bacterium
GGTATCGGATATAATAACCCCCGAAATTCAGGGCAGGTTATCAGGCGCTTTGTCCCATCCGCTTTGGCATTCCGAAAAAGCAACAACGGCAACGAACACCGTGTAAACCTCTAACCATCAAAATGCCAGTTTAAAAGTAATTTACCGGATTGGTAATGGTTTCCGATAAATAGACCGCAAATGTAGAGAATTTTTTCAACAGTATATCAGAAAAAAGCTCTTTGGTAAACTGTTCGCTTTCATAATGACCAATATCGGCAAGCACCGTTCTACCTTCGGCCTCCATGAATTGATGGTACTTTACATCGCCCGTCACAAAGAACTCTACCCCGGCTGCTATCGCCTCGCTCGTTAAAAAACTACCGGCACCGCCGCAAAGAGCAACCCGTTTCACTATTTTACCTGTAAGTGGGGAATGTCGAATAACGGGAACCTTGAAGGTGTTTTTAAGCAATGCAAGAAATTCGGTCTCAGCCAAAGGCTCTGGAAGATTCCCAACTACACCGATTCCAGCCTTTGTATAAATATTCTCGAGGGGATAAATATCGTAGGCTACCTCCTCGTAAGGATGTGCTTGGATTAGGGCATCGGTTACCTTTGCTTCAAGCCAGGCAGGAAAAATGGTTTCGAGACGGATTTCAGGCTCACTGTGCAACTTCCCGATGCTTCCAACGAATGGCTTTGTATTGTCACCCCCCCTGAAGGTTCCTGTCCCAGAAATGGTAAAACTGCACTGATCGTATGCACCGATATGGCCTGCTCCGCTTGAAAAAAGGGCCATACGCACCGGTTCAAGATGGCTTTCAGGCACAAAGGTTACCAGTTTCCGCAGAACTCCTTTTGCTGGCTTAAGCATTTGGTGGCCAAGAAGACCCAACTTATTCGCAATCATAGAATTTACGCCTCCCTCAACAGCATCGATATTGGTATGGGCAACATAAATGGCCAAGTGGTTTCGGACGGCACTCAGCAAAATCCTTTCGGTGGCATTGCCGCCAGTGAGCCGTTTTAACCCACTGAAGATAACCGGATGATGTGCTACGATTACGTTGGCGCCCTTCAGAATGGCCTCCTCTAAAACCTGCTCGGTTACATCGAGGGTAACCAGAACCCCTTTAACAACATCATTGGGCGACCCAGTTTGCAATCCTGTATTATCGTAGCTCTCCTGTAAAGCAGGTGGGGCAAAAGATTCGAGATACTGAGCAAGCTGTCGTACAGTAGTGTAGGTAGAATTCATAAAGCCTCAGTTTCGGAAGGTGATTGGGGCAGTTCATCGCGTATCGCAATCAGCTGTTCCTTAATATCAATCAGCTGCTTAACCACTTCAAAGCTTTTCGAAACACCATCCCGGTTGTCTTTTAACAATTGACGGGCACCTTTAATAGTCATGCCTTTCTCTTTGACCAGGTGGTATATGAGTCTGAAATGTTCTAAATCGACGGGAGTAAAAAGCCGATTTCCCTTTTTGTTCTTTGTTGGCGCCAAAGTGGTAAACTGCTTATCCCAATAACGAATTAACGAAGGATTAACATTGAAAAGTTCTGCAACCTCCCCAACAGAATAAAATACCCTCTCGATTTTCGGTTCTTTGTATGGCACGTCCTCAGTCGTTTTTAAGGTTCTTACCCGAAAATATGACCTTTGGCCATTTGTGAAAATCGGGCCTCTGTAAAAATAATGAAATTAAGCAGAATTTGTGTGCGATAAAAGGAGCCCACACCAATACTTTTAGTCGAAACTTTGACCCATGTTGGAAGATATGGCCAGCATGCGTTCGTATTCATCAGGGGTGAGATCCATGTAGAAGAAGTTTGCCGGATTTACAGCCTGACCGTTGCGATGTACCTCATAATGCAAATGAGGTGCGGTAGACGTTCCAGAATTTCCGACGTAGCCAATCACTTCTCCCCTTCTAACTTTCTGTCCTACCCTTACTTTAAAAGCATCGAGGTGTGCATATATTGTAGTATAGCCAAACCCATGATCAATTTCGATGTATTTACCATACCCCACTCTGGAAGTAACCACCTGCGACACAACACCATCGCCGGTAGAATAGACCTCAGTACCGATAGGAGCTGTAAAATCGATGCCATAATGAAACTTGCGGATTTTATAAATTGGATGGATCCTAAAGCCCCAACCTGATGCCGTACGCTTCAGATCTTCGTTCGACACCGGCTGGATCGCCGGAATGGACGCCAGCATTTGTTCCTTATCGAGCGCCAGCTGCAGTACTTCGTGGTATGATTTCGACTGGATATAGGCTTGTTTGGCAACAATGTCCAATTTTCGAGCAGTACTAACCACCAGATCACTGTTGGTCAGATTTTCGAGATGTGCATATTTGTTTACACCACCAAAACCAGCCTTCCGGATGGAGGAGGGAATGGGATCTGTTTCGAAAATCACCCGGTATATCATGTCATCACGCTGCTGAATATCGTCGAGCACCTTCTCGATGCTCTCAAGATCCTTCTGCATCAGTCTGATTTGGGTATTAAGCCTGTAGTTTTCGCGGGCAACCAATTTCGTGGCCGGAGTCTCGTAGTTGTAAATTACCACAAGGGTTAAAACTATGGCAAAAGCAAGTGTAGTCGAAAAGTATGCAAGAAACCGCGCAACCCTATCCTTGAGTGTCACATCGTGCAACTCGTAACTAAGGGTCTCGGGGTTAAACTTGTACTTTTTTTTCGCCATACCTGATTACATCTAATTTTTAGGGCGCCCAATAAGGGAATTGATAAATTCACCTAAATTTGCAACCGAAGCCAACATTTGTATTATCGTCGTCAAAAGTAACACTTAGGACACTCGGTTGCTGCTGCAAAGGTAGTCAATTAATTTTTTTTAACAATTACACGTAGCGAAAATAGAAAAATATGTCGTTGAATTCCAAAGAAATACGCCAAGCATTTCTCTCCTTTTTTGAGGAAAAATCTCATCAAATAGTACCATCGGCTCCTATGGTAGTTAAGGACGACCCTACCCTAATGTTTACCAATGCCGGTATGAATCAGTTCAAGGATATATTTTTGGGCAACGATCCGGTTAAATATACCCGTATTGCCGATACCCAAAAATGCCTTAGGGTTTCAGGAAAGCACAACGATTTGGAAGAGGTAGGGCTTGACACTTATCATCACACCATGTTCGAGATGCTCGGCAATTGGTCGTTTGGCGATTACTTTAAGGAAGAAGCCATAGATTGGGCTTGGGAGCTGTTGGTCGAACGACTTAAAATAGCACCCGAACGCATGTATGCCACAGTTTTTGAAGGAGACGCCTCCGAGAACCTTTCACGCGATGACGAAGCTGCCTCCATCTGGTCAAAATATCTGCCCAATGAACGAATCCTGAATGGGTCGAAGAAAGATAATTTCTGGGAAATGGGCGACAGCGGACCCTGTGGTCCATGTTCTGAGATCCATGTCGACCTGCGCGACGACGATGAAAGGGCAATTGTCAGCGGACGGGACCTAGTGAACAACGATCATCCTCAGGTAATAGAAATCTGGAATCTGGTCTTCATTCAGTTCAACCGAAAGGCAAACGGGCAGCTCGAGGAACTTCCTGCAAAGCATGTGGATACAGGCATGGGGTTTGAGCGACTTTGCATGGTGATACAAGGCAAAAAGTCCAACTACGACACCGATGTATTCCAACCCATAATTTCCCGTCTTGGAAATCTTTGTGGCAAAACATACGGTGAAAATGAAAAAGTCGACATAGCCATGCGGGTTATTGCCGATCACGTCCGGGCGGTCGCATTTGCAATAGCCGACGGGCAACTTCCTTCGAACAACAAAGCCGGATATGTTATACGTCGTATACTGCGAAGAGCAGTGCGTTATGGCTACACTTTTCTGGACTTCCGAACGGCATTTATGCATCATCTGGTTGATCAACTTCGCGCCACAATGGGTGATCTTTTCCCCGAACTGGCTGCACAGCAATCGCTAATTGAAAAGGTAATTCACGAAGAGGAAGAGTCATTCTTGCGCACACTTGAAACGGGAATACGATTGCTTGACGTGTTAACAGCGAAATCAAGAGAGGAAAATATTGATGGTATTTCCGGGGAAGATGCCTTTACACTCTACGATACTTTTGGATTTCCACTTGATCTGACCCAGCTCATTGCCCGTGAAAACGGACTAAATGTGGATGTGGAAGCATTCAATGCCGAAATGGAAGAGCAGCGCGCACGTTCACGACAGGCCGCGACACAGGAGGCCGACGATTGGGTTGAAATCACCAAAACCAATAGGATTGAATTTGTAGGATATGCCAGCTATACTGCCGAGACCCAAATAGCCAGATACAGAAAAGTAAGCCAAAAAGGAAAGACTTTTTACCAACTGGTGCTTACCAAAACCCCTTTTTACCCCGAATCGGGTGGTCAGGTTGGCGACACAGGTGTGCTTCGCAACAACGGACATACACTCCAAATTCTGGATACGCAGAAAGAGAACAATCTAATTGTACACATTGCCCGCGAACTTCCTCAACAACCCAACGCAACATTTCAGGCCGAAGTTAATATTGACGCCCGAATCCGCACAGCCAACAACCACACTGCAACCCATCTGCTCGACCATGCTCTGCGCGAAATTCTCGGAAAGCATATAGAGCAAAAAGGATCTCTGGTACACCCCAACTACCTGAGGTTCGATTTTTCGCACTTCAGCAAGGTGAGCACCGAAGAGCTCCAAAAGATTCAGCATAGGGTAAACCAGATGATAAGAGAAAACCATTCGCAAGAGGAGATGGCCGAAGTTCCCTTCGACACAGCGCGCGAATTGGGAGCTATTGCACTGTTTGGGGAAAAGTATGGAGAGACAGTAAGGGTTATTAAATTTGGAGATTCACTCGAACTTTGCGGTGGCACACATGTCCATTCCACTGGTCAGATTGGTCAATTTATTATTACTTCAGAAAGTGCCATCTCGGCAGGAGTTCGGCGCATTGAAGCAATTACTGGAGAAGCAGCCGACCAGTACCTGCAGGAGAAACTGCATGAACTCTATGAAACACGGGGTCTGTTTAGCCAAACTTCCAACCTGAAAAAATCGGTAGAAGATCTGATGTCGGAAAATGCTCAGCTCAAGAAAAAACTGGAAGTTTACGACCGAGCTTCTACTGCTGGCATCAAAGAGGAACTTAAAGAACAAGTTCAACAAATAGAGGGCATTAACTTGCTCATGGCCCAACCTCAATTGGGATCGGCTCAAGCTGTAAAAGACCTCGCTTTTCAATTGCGCAACGAGATTCCCAACCTTATGTTGGTGCTTGGTGTTAATTTAAATGATAAACCAACATTAACGGTTATGATAGCCGACAATTTGGTAGCAGAACGACAATTGGATGCAGGTAAAATTGTCCGTGAAGCCGGGCGGGAAATGCAAGGCGGAGGTGGTGGACAGGCGTTTTATGCAACCGCGGGCGGGAAAAACCCCAACGGGTTAAAGGCTGCTATGGAGAAAGCACGGGACCTCCTTCTTTCCTAATAACACGTTTCCTATCTGGCCCGAATGAGTAGATACACCGGAAGGTGATCGCTGTATCCTCCGGTATATCGGTATCCCTCGTATGTGCGGTTCAACTTCAGACCAGTATACCGTTCATCAGGAAGAAAGAGAAACCGGGCATCTGCAATTGTAGCATCTGCAGGCCGGCTATAAATAGGTAAAAGTTGATTCAGCATCGCCCCACTTACGATGACCTGATCGAATGTATTCCAAAATCCTTGGTATTTGAGTGTACCCTTTCCGGCTTTTGTCCAAGCATGACTTAGGTTGTACAATCGCAGAGGATCGCTCCCTGGCTCAAGATCAGCCTCAAGAACGCCGGTCATACTTAAATCATCAGGTTGGTCGTTGAAATCGCCCATAATCACAATACGGGGCATAGGTAGTTTTTCCTTTAGCCTATCAACCTCCCAACGCAAACGATGGGCTGCCCTTTCACGATACAATCGGGTTTCAATCAATCCACCATAACGTGAAGGCCAGTGGTTAAAAAACAGGTGCAAAGTATCTTCTCCGGCCAATGTGCCCGCAAGGTAAAGCATCTCCCGGGTGGTAGGTACTTGCGCAGCGGTATCAGCTGGAGGAAAATAGCGGTAAGCAATAGGCGTGAAAAGATCAGGCCGGTATATTGCAGCTACATCAATCCCACGAGCATCGGGAGAGTCTTTATGGATAATTTGATAATTCCAGATTCGGAGTGCAGGATGCTTGACCAGTTCTTCCAATACATAGCGGTTCTCCACTTCACAAAAGCCGATTACTGCAGGAGGTTCCCAATAGCCTGTATTGTTAATAACACGTGCTATATTGGTTAATTTTTGGCGAAATCGGTTTAAAGTCCAGCGTCGTGCACCAGAAGGTAGGAACTCATTGTCGTCGGTAAGTGGATCATCAACTGTATCGAACAGGTTCTCGACGTTGTAGAACATTATTGTTGTGAGTGGATTATCGCTCCGAGCCCCTTGTGAACAAATCAAAAACAGGGTAAGCAGGAGTAAAGGGGTTAATCGCGGTAGGTTCATTGTTGCTTTTTCTCAACACGCTCGAAAGCACCTAGATCGGGCCCTCCATCTATGTTTCGGTCTATTCCTGAAATGTCGAACGGAAACATTTTAGCATATACATCACTCCCTATGTCCTTTGCAGGAGAGAGGGTATCGAGTTGAAAGTTAAGCTTTGATGGATCTTTAAATTTAGGATCAAAGTTTTTGCCTTTCCAAATCGTACCAAAATGATTTCGGTTTGTGGTATTGAAAGTATCGGGGACCTGTATTATGCAATGGTCAAAGTAGTAGTTAAATAGATTGTCGGGGAACTGCCCAAGTTCAATTTCAACAGGATTGCTGCCGTAAATTATGGAGTTTCCAAAATGCGCCTTGGTTAGATCGTTGGTGTAAACCCGCTCAGAACCATCAGGATTAGAAAATTTAATCAGGTTAGAGATGGCAAGTGAACTGGATTTTCGGGGTGAACCACCATATCCACCCCAATAATTTGCAATGGTAGAGTGATAAAACTCGTACTCGCCACCCAAAAGCAGAGCCGCAGCGTATATACCACAATTGGCAATCACTGTGTTGTAGGCGGTAATTTTCGACTTCAGGGCAAACAAACCGGCATAGGCCATATTCTCAATCCGCACATTTCCGAGCGTAGCAGATGCACTCCCCTCATGTTCAAGCGTTCCAATCTGCAAACCTATATTGGCATTTTTAATTCTGACATGCTCAAAGTGGTTGTTTTTACTGCCACTGTATACAACAATTCCATTCCACTGATCTGGTATATTAGCATAAGTACTCTCAAGCCGGTCGGAGGTAAAAAGAATCGGGTTATCACGGGTTCCGTTGGCAATGATATTGCCCTTTGCATACAATCCAGCACCCTTATGAAAATATATTCGAGCACCAGGGTCGATGGTAAGGGTTGAGAGAGAATCAATAAAAGCAAAATCGTATACCAGATATGGTTTATCGGCAGTCCATCGTTCTGTTTTGATCAGTGCCCTCTTCACAAGGTGAAAGTCCTGTCCCCATGCGATAACTGGAATGCTTTGGCGGTTAAAATTGGTGGTAAACTCAATACTGTCCTGAACTACCATGGGCAAAGTGTGACCTGTAGGATCTACAGTAACCTCAATAAAAACAAAGATGCTGTCGTTGGGAGGAATCTCAACATCGAAGGCCTCATTGCCGGAGAAACCGTTTACATTCAACCTGAAACTAGAATTGTCGCCAGTGCCCAGCCGAACATGAGAGATAAGGACTTTTTCGTGGTACGGATTGTAAATCTTCAACAGCCTGGTAGTCGAACCTATTGTCGAAAAAACAGTATCGAACATTATAGTATCGGCAGAAAACCGCAACTGGGCATCCGGAGAACTCAAATACCGTTCATCCTCACAGGAAACTAAGACTGCAAAAACGGCGAGTACTGAAAGAAGTTGAATAATGGATCGATACAAAAGCTGAAATTTTAATTAAAACGCAAACGTTTTGACTTTATTTTCAATATCCAGTGGTCTAATTTACATTTTTTAACAATTATACGCAAATTAGTAACAATAGATTCACCTTTTTTTCGAAATTAACAACAACCCGAGAACCATTAAACCGCCATTAAGGATCAAAATTTCAAAACCGAAACTATAGCCC
>CAYGIQ010000119.1:0-8136 GCA_964349885.1 uncultured Prolixibacteraceae bacterium
GTTCAATATTGGTTTACCCTGAAATAGACCCTCATGAATCCACTAAAAGGTAATTTTTCCGGATTAAAACCTTATCTATTCGTTGGTTTAGTGACCAGTAAAATGATTGTACAGGTGAAAAATACGAATTGAAATTCAAATTTTATGCATTACTTTATTATTATTTTTGCAATCTATCCCGGTTTGGGGTAGATTCCGGTAAATTTGTGCCATGGATAACCTGAGATTAATTGACAGAGGAGTTTGCTCACCCAAGGTTGGCTGTTGTGGAAAATTAAATGTACACAACTGGCTGTCAGATGTGGTTAATGTTGCAAATCCACTTGAGATTGTTGAGGTTAGATTTAAGAATACCAGAAAGGATTACTACCGGAATGTTAATGAATTGAACCTGCTTCCCGGCGATATTATAGCAGTTGAGGCGAGTCCGGGTCACGATATTGGAATGGTGTCACTCACCGGCGATTTGGTTCTGGAGCAATTGAGAAAGCACAAACCAACCATGGTTAATGGTGATTTCAGAAAGGTGTACCGCAAGGCAAAACCTATGGATATCGACAAGTGGAAGGAGGCCATCCTGCAGGAACATCAAACCATGATTCGTACCCGGCAAATTGCTGTAGATCTGGGATTGAACATGAAAATAGGGGATGTTGAGTATCAGGGTGACAAAACCAAGGCGATTTTTTATTACATCGCCGACGAACGGGTGGATTTTAGACAGCTGATCCGAATTTTGGCCGATCAGTTTCACATTCGTGTCGAGATGAAGCAGATTGGAGCAAGGCAGGAAGCAGGAAGAATCGGGGCTATTGGCCCCTGTGGCCGCGAAATCTGCTGTTCTACTTGGATAACCAACTTTGTCTCGGTATCAACCAATTCGGCTCGATATCAGGATCTCACCATGAATCCTCAAAAGCTTGCCGGTCAGTGCGGTAAGCTAAAATGCTGTCTGAATTTCGAAGTCGACATCTACCTCGATGCCCAACGTGACTTTCCCCCAACCAATTTGCCGCTCGAAACCGAAAAAGGGAGTTATCAATTTCAGAAAGCCGATATCCTTTCGGGAATCTTTTGGTATGCGATTCAGGGCGAAGCATCAAGTATGGTTCCACTTGACGTGAAAAAAGTAAAAGAGATTATGCGGTTGAACCGTTCTGGTAAAAGGCCCGAAAAACTGGCTGGAGATATGCAATTGGCAGTGCGAAACGAAAATGAAAGCTTCCAGAATATGGCAGGACGCGAGAGTCTGCATCGTTTCGACAAGGGCGATAATCGCCGCAGGAAAGAGGGACCCAAAAATGTTCGGCTCAGGAGGGATATGCCATGATGTTGCATCGGGTATTCGGTTTTATGATGCTATTTGCTGTTCTTATTGCAGGATGCGACATCAATGGAGTTTCAGACACCTATTCGAAGCTGGATTCCGACGGCTGGAATGAGTCGTCTGTGCAGCGTTTTACATTCGAAATTAATGAGCCCAACGTTTTGCACAATGTATGGCTGAAGATCAGAAACGACAACAGCTATTCATACAGCAACCTCTGGTTATTTGTGCAATATGTACCTCCTTCGGGAGAAGCAGTTACCGATACGGTACAAATTTTGATGGCCGACAGTAGGGGGCGATGGCTAGGGAAAGGCTTTTCGGGTGTTTTCGAAAATCGGTTTGCCTTGCGGCAACAGGTATATTTCCAGGAAAAGGGAACCTACTCCCTTGAAATTAAACATGGAATGAGAACGCCAACCCTGAAGGGAATCTCCCATGTGGGACTGAGGGTTGAATCCGTATCCAATTAGAATGCTGTTGGACCAAATGTTTAGAACAACAACTGGAGACAGTAAGTGAAGAGATTAATTAAAGAACTTTTCGGTGGGTAAAAATAAGTTGGCAAAATTTGCTGAGCTGGCAACTTTTGCAAATGTTTTTCAGGTTCCATACTCCTATGTTGAGCAGATTGAATTTGATCATCGGGGACGCTGGCGTTCTGATGTTTTTTGTAACGATCACCCCATTGTGTTAGAGCTGGGCTGTGGTAAGGGTGAATATACCGTTCAAATGGCCCTCGGAAACCAGGATATCAATTGTATCGGTGTCGACATTAAGGGGGCGCGACTGCATTCAGGTGCGAAGGCTGCCAATAGACTCCAATTAAAAAATGTAGCTTTTATCAGGACCTCAATCGAGGGAATCGAGTCGTTTTTTGATTCCGGCGAAGTGGATGAAATTTGGCTTACCTTTCCTGATCCCCAGATGAAACAATTTTCGAAGAGACTAACCTCCACGTTCTTTTTAAAGCAATATGTTTCATTTCTGAAACCTGGGGGTGTGATACATCTTAAAACCGACTCTCAGTTTATGTATGCATACACCCAGTCTGTTGTGAATCTTAATAACTTTGCAGTAGTTGCCGATACAGAGAATCTTTACGCCTCTGATTTGCTCAACGATACCCTCCGAATTACCACTTTCTACGAGAAGCAATGGGTTGATCGGGGAATATTGATAAAATACCTAGCTTTCAGGCCGCAGGCGCCCCTTGAATGGCAAGAGCCCAAGAGGGTATTTGCAAAAGATGCCTATCGAAGTTTTGGCCGAAGTGCAAGAGAATAATCAGGGCATGGACGATTTCTTTGTAAGGGTATACGAGGTTGTAAGAATGGTGCCCCCTGGCAGGGTAACCAGCTATGGTGCTATTGCCGCTTTTCTGGGCATTGCCGGATCTGCCAGAATGGTTGGTTGGGCAATGAATGCGTCACATTCGGCAACAGGTTACGTTCCCGCTCACAGGGTTGTTAACCGGAATGGGCTGTTGACTGGAAAGCACCACTTCTCGTCGCCCACTGTAATGGAGGAATTGCTTGCTGCAGAAGGCGTTTTGGTGGAGGATGATCGGATTGTAGATTTTAGAAACAGGTTTTGGAATCCAATAACGGAGCTTGATTTACAAGGATTCTAAAACAAAAAACAGAATAAAAGATGAGTGAAATTCCTAAAAAATTGATTATACCCAAAAATATTACAGAAGCGTTAAAAACGGTAGTGTATCCGGGCAGTTCAGAGAGTATTGTCGCCCTTGAGATGGTTCAGGAGATAAGGCTTGCAGGCAAGAGCATCAACTTTTCACTGGTGTTTCAGAGGTCGGATGATCCCCATATCACCGCTCTGGTTGAGACTTGCGAGCAGACTTTGATTCGGGAGTTAGGTTCTCACATAGAGATAAAGGGTAATATTGCTGTGAAGTATCTACACGATATGCAGCGTCCAATTTTACCAGGAGTACGCAATATTTTGGCGGTAGCATCCGGAAAGGGTGGTGTAGGGAAATCAACTGTTGCGGTGAATCTTGCTGTAGCACTGGCCAATACTGGTGCCTCGGTAGGTTTAATTGATGCCGACATTTTTGGGCCATCCATCCCGAAAATGTTTGGTGCAGAACATATGCGTCCTGCCGCCGATTCAAACGAAGGCAAACGTGATCTCATTGTGCCCATAGAGAAGTTTGGAGTCAAGTTTTTGTCGATTGGATTTTTTGTGGAGCCTGAGAGTGCTTTGATCTGGCGTGGCCCCATGGCGTCGAATGCGCTTAAACAGCTGATTTCTGACGGTAAGTGGGGAATGCTTGATTACCTGCTTATAGACCTGCCCCCCGGAACTTCAGATATTCACCTCACTCTGGTTCAAACGGTTCCTGTCACTGCTGCGGTGATTGTTACCACACCACAGGATGTGGCCCTTGCCGATGTGGTCAAAGGCGTGAGCATGTTTCAGAGTAAGTCGATCGATGTACCGGTTCTTGGTTTGGTCGAAAATATGTCGTGGTTTACGCCTGCCGAGCTGCCCAATAGCCGTTACTACATCTTTGGAAAGGATGGAGGAAAGCAATTGGCCGAGCAGATGGGGCTTGTTCTTCTTGGGCAGATACCTCTGGTTCAGAGCATCCGTGAAGGGGGCGACAGTGGTATGCCGGTAGCCATTAACGGTGATTCGATTAACGGAAAAGCTTTTGCCGAATTGGCCGAAAGGGTGGAGGAACAGCTTAACATCCGGAATACCATTCACGCACCTACCCAAAAGGTAAAAGTTACACGGAAATAGGGAATAGAAGGGACTGATTAATTTCCCTCAATGAGTCGCAGTAGCTCATCAAGTCGCGGTGTAAGAATAATTTCAGTACGTCGGTTCTTCTGACGGGCAGCTGCATTGTCGGAGCCATCGAGTGGCAAGTATTCACTTCTTCCTGCTGCTGTTATGCGCACCGGATCGATGGTTTTGTTTTCGAGCAACACCTTTGCTACAGCAGTAGCCCGCATTACACTCAAATCCCAGTTGTCACGTACCTGATTGCTGCTGCGCATCGGAACGTCATCGGTGTGTCCTTCTACCAAAACGTTGATTTCAGGATTTTGAGCCAGTACAGATCCCAAATCACGAAGTGCCTGCTGGCCGCGGGGATCAACTTGCCATTGGCCTGATTTAAACAACAGCTGTTCTTCGAGAGATACATACACCTTTCCGTTTTTTTCAAACACCGACAGGCCGTTGTTGGTAAAACCGATAAGTGCATTGGCAACGGTTTGCCTGAGTCGCACAACTGCCTCTTCCTGCTGCCGAAGGGCATCCTGGAGTTCAATTAAGCGGGAATTTCTCTCCTCTAACAATTTCTCGGCACTTTTGAGACGGTCTTCACGTAAATTCAGGTCTTCGCGGGCACGCTGCAGTTCGGTCATAAGCGCTTCTATTTCAGCGGTAGTGCCCGACTGCAATGCTGAAAGTTGCGATTCTATGTTGGCTTTGTCCCGCAAAAGGATTTCGCGATTGCGAGAAACCACCTCCTGGTCAAACTGGAGCGCCTCAAGTTCTTTACGCAAAGCTTCAGCTGCAGCCAGATTGCGCGCTTCGGAGGCCGATAATTCAGTAATTCGTGTATTCAAATGGCCCGACTGCTGTTGCCAACTTAGGGACTCCGTTTTGTATAGGTTGTCGAGTGCCTTGAATTTTTTAGATGAAACACATGAGAATGAAGATCCGGCGAGAAGCGCCATGACGGCAAATTGTATGATTTTCATTTGAATTTGATTTAAAAGTTGATATGGGTTGGCTTACGTTTGGATATGCAAATTTCGTAGGCATTATTTTTTAGATGCTTAATGGTGTAAATGAACAGATTTTTAGATGCAAATCAAAAAGTTTGCCAGACCATTCAATCGAATTCTGTTTTTGCGTATTGTGCATTGATGAACAGTTTTTTTAGGATGACTGCCATTTAATTTGCTGATCGAGGGTGTTGTTTAACCAAACAAAATGGATTATAAAGGTCGAATCGTATGATATTAATGGTCGTGGAATAAGGGTCAATTGTTTATCTTTACCAGCCTAAACCATTATAATGGAAGAGACATCGGCCAATTTGCTGAATGCCATAGTGCGACCCGAAGATGTGCGTAAGTTGTTGCCCGAACAACTACCACAACTTTGCAACGATTTGCGTGAGTTCATTATTGAATCAGTAAGCAACAATCCCGGACATTTTGGGGCGAGCCTGGGTGTCGTGGAACTCACGGTCGCTTTGCATTATGCATATCAGACACCTTACGATCAATTGATTTGGGACGTTGGACATCAGGCATATGGCCATAAGATTCTTACCGAAAGGCGTGAGCTCTTTCACACCAATCGAAAACTTGGCGGTCTGAGCGGTTTTCCCAAGCGCTCCGAGAGTAAGTACGATGCTTTTGGAGTAGGTCATTCATCTACCTCCATTTCGGCAGCTTTGGGAATGGCAGTTGCGGCATCCATAAAAGGTGAAAACCGTAAGGTGGTTGCCGTAATTGGCGATGGGGCCCTTACGGGAGGAATGGCTTTCGAGGGGCTCAACAATGCAGGATTTCTAAAATCAGACGTATTGGTGATCCTCAACGACAACAATATGGCCATCGATCCCAACGTGGGCGGGTTTAGTCAGTCGCTGCTCAATGTAACCAAGTCGCATACCTACAATCGAATGAAGGATGAGATTTGGGATGGTCTCGGAAAACTTAAGGGATTCGGACCTTTTGCCCGCAGGGTGGTTCAAAAGACAGAAGGGGCAATTAAGAACATGCTTCTGCAGGAAAGCAACATGTTCGAGGCCTTTAATTTCAGATATTTTGGTCCTGTCGATGGGCATGATGTGGTTTATCTTTCTAAGGTATTGTCGGATCTAAAAGAGATAAAGGGCCCCAAATTGCTTCATGTAATGACCAAGAAGGGCAAAGGTTTCCATTTGGCAGAGATCAATCAGACCAAATTTCATGCCCCAGGTAAATTTGACAAGGAGACCGGCCACATATACAGTTGTGATTGTGGTTTGGGGAAGGCGCCCAAATTCCAGAATGTTTTTGGCGAGACCATTGTTGAGTTGGCCGAGATGAATGATAAAATTGTTGGCATTACACCCGCGATGCCCACAGGGTGTTCTCTCAATTTAATGATGGACAAAATGCCCCATCGGGCGTTCGATGTAGGAATCGCCGAGCAGCATGCAGTAACCTTCAGTGCAGGTTTGGCAGCGCAGGGTCTTGTGCCATTTTGCAACATTTACTCCACTTTTATGCAGAGAGCCTTTGACCAGGTTATTCATGATGTTGCCACTCAGAATCTGCATGTAGTTTTCTGCCTCGATCGTGGGGGCTTGGTGGGCGAAGATGGCCCAACCCACCACGGAGTCTTCGATCTGGCTTATATGCGTTGTATCCCCAATATGGTAGTGGCGGCACCCATGGATGAGATTGAACTTCGTAATATGATGTATACTGCCCAGCTCGACGGAATGGGGCCTTTTTCGATTCGCTACCCCAGAGGATGCGGGACCAATGTAAACTGGCGATTGCCCTTCGAGAAAATTGTGCTGGGCAAAGGTCGGATGATATCCGATGGAGAACAGGTTGCCATACTAACCATTGGAAAAATTGGGGTGAACGTTCAGCGTGCGTTAAAAAAACTTTTACGTAAAGGCATTGTTCCGGCGCATTTTGATATGCGCTTTGTCAAACCACTCGACCAAGAGCTGCTTCATTCCATTTGCTCAAGATTCTCGGTTGTTGTTACCATCGAAGATGGAACTATAACAGGTGGATTTGGCAGTGCGGTAAGTGAATTTATGGCCACAAATGGATACCAATCGCGGTTAAAAATGATGGGAGTACCAGACAGCTTTATTGAGCATGGCACCATTGATCAGCTTTACAAGTTGTGTGGAATAGACAGTGAAGGTATTGCCGATGAAATTATCAAATGGTGGCAGATATAATTTTTATGTGTTTTGGCCGTTCATGGTTTAATAGAAACTAACCCTTCCGATTTTGGAAATTTACCTCAAAAAGCGACGTTGGAAATTATTGCTGCTCCTTTCAGCGGTGCTTATTGGTGTGGTTTCGCTGGGTTATACCAACTGGTTAACCGAAAAACTATCGGACGAGGAGCGAAAAAAGGTTGAACTTTGGGCCGAAGCAACCCAAAGGCTTGCCAGCGACGATCAGCTAAAAGATTCTTATTTGTCGCTTATTGCGATGATCATCGACCACAACAACTCGATTCCGGTAATTGTAATTTCTGAAGATGGCGAGATCAAGATTGATGCCAACATTGGTTATGCCCCCCATCGAAGAGCGCAGGTACTTGGGAAGGTACTTAGCAAAATGAAGGCCCGCAATCAGCCGATAGAGATCTTTATCTCAGATACAGAGAGGCAGTTATTCTACTACAGTGAGTCCTATTTGCTTCGCAATTTGCGATGGTTCCCCATTGTTCAGCTGATCGTTATTTTTCTATTTATTGGGGTAGCCTATCTGGCATTCAGTGCCTCTAGAAGTGCAGAACAAAATCAGGTTTGGGTTGGATTGTCGAAGGAGACTGCCCATCAGTTGGGCACCCCAATCTCATCGCTAATGGCTTGGATTGAGCTGTTGCGTATGCAAAAAACCGACGAGGGTCTCATTTCTGAATTGGAGAAAGACATTCAACGACTCGAGAAAATCACCGAACGGTTTTCTAAAATTGGGTCAAGGCCTGAACTCATCCAGTCCAATCTGTATCGCGTGGTAGAGCAGACTGTGGATTATTTAAAGAAGCGCTCTTCGAGCAAGGTCGTGTTT
>CAYGIQ010000120.1:0-8103 GCA_964349885.1 uncultured Prolixibacteraceae bacterium
TATTTTAACAAAAAAGGGCGCATCCCAACATTAGAAATGGCGCAATCTTGCTCATTCGACCCTTCGGACACTTTAAAAAGTTAATCGCTTAAGCAAAAAACATAAAAAATGGGACATGTTGATGCCCCATTTTATGCTCTTACGAATGGATGTTTAAAGATTGTAAATTACCAAACCCGACCGTAATTTGGGTTCAAACCAGGTGGTTTTAGGAGGCATAATGTTGCCACTATCTGCAATATTGATCAATTGTTCCATCGATACCGGATAGAGTGCAAATGCGGCCCGCATTTCTCCCGAATCAACCCTTTGCGCCAATGCTTCCAGTCCCCGAATTCCTCCAACAAAATCAACTCGGTCGCTGGTCCTTAAGTCGGCAATGTTCAGAATGGGCTCAAGAATTTGCCTCGACAGAATTGTGACATCCAATACGGAAATCGGATCCTGATCGTCGTATGTTCCAGGCAAGGCTGTAAGCTTATACCAAGCCTTGTCGATATAGAGAGAGAAAGTATGCAGGTGCTCGGGGCGATAGACACTCCTACCCTTCGGCTCAAGAATAAAACGCTCCGACAAAGCTTGCAAAAAACCTTCCGTATCGTATTCGTTCAGGTCTTTAACCAATCTGTTGTAATCGATAATCTGAAGCTGATTGTCGGGGAAGTGCACGGCCATAAAATAGTTGTAGGGTTCAGACCCTGTATGTTTCGGGTTTTGCTCCCTTTTTTCCTGACCCAGTCTGGCAGCTGCAGCAGTTCGGTGGTGACCGTCGGCAACATAGGTATAGGGCACTTGATGTTCAAACAGATGTTCAAGCCTGCCGTTTATCGCTGAATCATGAATAACCCATAGCGTATGTCCAAAGCCATCCTCGGCCACAAAATCATACTGCGCTGGCTGATTTGCGGTAATGTACTCCACAATGGCGTCGATCTCAGGAACAGCCTTATACGAGAAGAAAACAGGTTCAATATTGGCGTTGAGGTAACGGGTAAGCACCATACGATCTTCTTCCTTATCGGGCCGCGTTAATTCATGCTTTCGGATAATGCCATTCCAGTAATCGTCGATGGATGCTGCACCCACGATGCCATACTGGGTGCGTCTGTTCATAGTTTGTGCATACACGTAGAAACAGGCATCTTCGTCGAACTGAAGCCAACCTTTCTGCTTAAAACTTTCAAAATTCCTAACTGCCTGTTCGTATACCTCAGCCGAATGGATATCGGTTCCTGGGGTACAATCAATCTCGGCACGGGTAATATGCAGCAGCGAACGCGGCTTTCCGGCTGCCATTTGTTGCGCCTCGGAACTATTCATTACATCGTATGGAAGAGAAGCTGTCTCAACAACATGTTCGGCAGGAGGTCTTAACCCCTTGAAAGGTTTTACTATAGCCATCTAAATAAATTCTATCGGTTGAAAAATGTGGTTAAACGCATAGCACTCTTCGGGTTCTGTGATTCTGCACAGCAAATAAACACTACAAATCAGGCATTTGCAAATATTACCGCATTTGCACTGAATTTGATCAATCAGCGCAAAACGATCTAACAATCAGGCATTCACCTGAAATGTAGTATCTCCTGTTCGAAAAAATTCCACAATCTGTTCGGCAGCAGCCACTCCTGCATTGGTATTGGCTTCCAAAGTTTGTGCGCCCAGCTTCTTAGGTGTACTGTAATAACGACCCGGAAACTGTTCTCGAAACAGCTCTTTTTTTTCGGGCTCAATATCAGTCAGGTACTTCACATCTTTCCGCTCTTGCATAAACCGTATCAGGTCTTCTTCGTTAACGACTTCCCGGCGAGCAGTATTCACGATTATAGCATTCGTCCGCAAATTTTCAAGCACAGGATAACTTACCGACTTCAAATGTTCTCCCTTTGCCGGGACATGAATCGATACCACATCGCTCTTACGATACAAATCCTCGAGCGAATGGGCAACTTTTAATCCTATGGCTGCGGCGGCCTCCCGACTGAAACGGGTATATACGATTACCTTCATACCCAAGGCACGAGCAATTCGAAACACATTACGGGCTACAAAACCGAAACCATGCAATCCAATGGTGCGTCCCCTCAGTTCGCCACCTGTTTTACCGGAGTATAGTTCCCGAACCCCGTATATGGCAAGTCCGACCGCAAGTTCGGCCACAGCATTGGCATTTTGTCCGGGGGTATTCATTACAACAATTCCCATTTTACCCGCAGCTGCGGCATCTATAGTGTCGTATCCGGCACCTGCCCTGACCACAATTTTAAGCTGAGGGGCTGCCGAAAGAACCCCGGCATCGATCACATCGCTGCGCACAATAAGTGCATCGGCATTTTGCACGGCGGCGAGCAACTGCTCACGGGAGTTGTATGATTCGAGTAACTCAAAGTTGTGCCCGGCCTTCGTAATTACCTTGCGAATCTTTTCCAAGGCAGAAGAAGCGAAAGGCTTATCGGTAGCGACCAGAATTGTTGCCATAAATGGTACCCGATTATAATTGTTGCTGCTCGAATTCCTGCATTGCCGAAACCAGGGCTTGTACACTCTCAACAGGCATAGCATTGTAGAGCGATGCCCTAAATCCACCTACCGACCGGTGTCCTTTTAATCCGATCAATCCCTTGGACGATGCAAAATCGCTGAAAGCTTTTTCCAGTTCTGCGTATTCTGGCTTCATCACAAAAATGACATTCATCAATGATCGATCGGCTGGATCGGGCACGGTAGACATAAACAATTTATTGCGCTCTATCTCCTGATACAATATATCGGCTTTCTTTCGGTTAATTTTTTCAATTTCCTCAACACCACCGAGCTCTTTAAGCCATATAAGCGTTTGCAACGCGCCGAAAATCGGCACCGTGGCGGGTGTATTGAACATAGAATCGTTGGCTATATGGGTACGGTAGTCGAGCATAGTGGGAATTGGGCGGGTCACCTTACCAAGGGCTTCATCTTTCACAATAATCAAAGTAGCCCCCGAAGGTCCCAAATTCTTTTGAGCCCCCGCATAGATTAAATGGTATTTCGAAACATCAACTGGACGGCTGAAGATATCCGACGACATATCGCAAATAAGCGGCACGCCAACTTCAGGATCGTTAAATATCTCTGTTCCGTATATGGTGTTGTTCGATGTGTAGTGAAAATAATCAACATCGGAAGGCACCACATACCCCTTGGGAATGTAGTTGAAATTTTTGTCTTTCGAGGAGGCTACTTCAACGGTTTCGCCAACATAAGTCTTTGCCTCTTTTAGGGCCTTTGAAGCCCAAGTTCCGGTGTTCAGGTAGGCAGCACGCTTCTCAAGAAAGTTCATTGGTGCCATCAAAAATTGCAAACTAGCACCGCCTTGCAAGAACAGCACGGTGTAACCTTCAGGCACATGCAACAACTCTTTAACCAAGCGCCGTGCATCTTCCATAACCGCTACAAATTCCTTGCTGCGATGGGATACTTCCATAACCGACAATCCTGTGCCGGCAAAATTCATTATAGCTTCCGATGTATTCTGTTTGGTAAACTCCGGAAGAATTGATGGGCCTGCTGAAAAGTTGTGTTTTTTCATATGAGTAATTGTTTTGGTTTTAAAGACCTTGAAGGATGCGCCAATTTTTGGAACGTTTAAGCTGAATGAACTCTGTTTTTGACCCCTTGTTCTGTTTCGCTTTAAGCGATGTAAGATCATGTAACTTATTCTATTCCTCTGTTTAGCAAAGAAAATCATTCATTGCTTATTTTGTATGATTTTGGTTGATTGATCGGTAATATTGACAGAAACTAAATAAACGGGGTTTTTACAATCTCGGCAGGAATTCGCTTGTCGCGAACCCCAACAAATATCGATGTTCCAAAAGCTGCGTAGGCTTTGTCGACATACCCCATTCCTATTCCATAACCAAGCACGGGCGACATTGTGCCCGAAGTAACCTTGCCAATCTGCGAACCTTCCGCATTAAAGATCGGGTAATCCTTGCGGGGTATCGCTCTTTCCAACATTCTAAACCCTCGCAGCCTTCTGGGCACTCCCTCTTTCTGCTGCATAGCAAGAAATTCACGGTCGATGAATTTCCGGTCGCCATTAAATTTGGTAATCCAGCCTAATCCGGCTTCCAATGGCGAAGTAGTTTCATCTATGTCGTTGCCATACAGACAATACCCCATTTCGAGCCGCAGGGTATCTCGTGCACCCAAACCTATAGGCTTGATACCTTCATCGCGACCTGCATCAAATAGGGCAGTCCATACCTTAACTGCATCGCTGTTGTGCATATACAGCTCGAAACCACCAGCCCCCGTATATCCGGTATTGGAAATTATAACGTCAGGAACATCCCCCAGCTCTCCCACAACAAATGTGTAGTACTTAATTTCAGCAAGGTTTACCGGAGTAATCCGCTGCAGTACTTCCAATGCTTTGGGTCCTTGAACGGCCAGTTGACTCATCCTGTCGGATGCATTCTCCAGCTCGGCTCCCATGCTGTTTTGCTGGTTGATCCATGCCCAATCCTTTTCAAGATTGGCCGCATTAACAACCATCATATATTTTTCGTGGTCGTAATAGTAAAGAACAAAATCATCTACAATTCCGCCTTTCCCATTGGGGAGACAGCTATAATGGGCTTGTCCCGGAAGCAACATCGAAGGTGCATTGGAGCCAATTTTACGGAGCAGTTCGAGGGCTTTGGGACCTTTCACCCAAATCTCTCCCATGTGCGAAACATCAAACACACCAACACTGTTTCTTACAGTCATGTGTTCATCTACAATACCTGTAAACTCAATGGGGAGTTCGTAACCTGCAAAGTTGACCATTTTGCCTCCTGCAGCCTTGTGCAACGCATTAAATGCCGTAGTTCTCATGAAAAAATCTAGGTTTGAAAAAACGTTCCATTACGTTTCACAAAATAAGTGCTTTTATGTTGCAAAAAGAGTGAAAATTATCAGAAAAAGCACCCGAATGCTGAGAAGATGCACCCATTTCCGTTTTCGGCCACATCCATTGTTCAATGCGCTATATGCCAACGCATTGACCTGACTAAAACTCTCTCAAGACATCAGTTTCTGAAAAACAAACCATCGTCGATGACATCTACCCAAATAGGTTGCTTCGCATCGAGGCTTCCACCAAGCATTCTTTTCGAAAGCTCATTCAGCACATACTTTTGCAGCAGCCTTTTCACTGGTCTTGCCCCAAATGCGGGATCAAAACCAACTGCGGCAAGCCAGTCGATTGCCTCTGGTGTAATGTTGAGGGAAAAGTCCTGCCGGTTCATGCGTTCTGTGATACGTTCGAACTGAAGTTTTACAATTTCGCGCACATTGCTCCTGGTAAGGGGTGCAAATACTATGATATCATCGACACGGTTCAGAAACTCGGGTCTGATAGATCGCTGGAGCAACTCCATCAAAGCCTCTCGTGTATCTTCCATCGCCAGACCCAACTGATCGTCAGTCACATGGGCAAGTCTCTCATGAATAAGCTGCGACCCAAGGTTGGAAGTCATAATGATGATGGTATTCTTAAAATTTACTACCCTACCCTTATTATCGGTCAACCTACCATCGTCGAGTACCTGTAACAAAACGTTGAATACATCGGGGTGTGCCTTCTCGATCTCATCGAACAAAATCACCGAGTAGGGTTTGTGCCGAACGGCCTCCGTAAGTTGACCTCCCTCATCGTATCCAACGTATCCCGGAGGACTGCCGATAAGTCGGGTTACAGAGAATTTCTCTTGATATTCCGACATGTCGATTCGGGTCATCATGTGTTCGTCGTCGAACAGGTATTCAGCCAATGCCTTGGCAAGTTCTGTTTTTCCAACGCCGGTAGTTCCTAAAAAAATAAACGAGCCAATAGGTCGCTTCTCATCCTGCAAGCCAGCCCGACTGCGCCTCACGGCATCCGAAACGGCTGCGATGGCCTCATCTTGCCCGACCATCCGCTTGTGTATCTCCTGCTCCATTTGAAGCAATTTTTCGCGTTCGCTTTGCAACATCCGTGAAACCGGAATCCCAGTCCAGCGAGAAACCACCTCCGCAATATCCTCAGGACCAACTTCTTCTTTAATCATTCCTCCACCAACATGCATGACAGATAACTCCGACTTCAGTCGTTCGATCTCATCCTCTTTTTCACCTATGTGGCCATACCTCAGTTCAGCAACCCTGCCATAATTCCCTTGTCGCTCAGCCTCATCAGCCTCATATTTGAGTGCCTCTATGTCGGCCTTGGTTTTCTGAATGGCGTCAATGACTCTTTTTTCACCTTGCCATACTGCGCGAAGTTTGGATTGTTCCTCCTTTAGATTGGCAATCTCTTCGCTTAGCTGAGCAAGCTTCTTCTCATCCTTTTCACGCTTAATGGCCTCACGCTCGATTTCAAGCTGCTTGATGCGACGTTCTGTCTCATCAAGCTCTTCGGGCAATGAATCCATTTCGAGTCTCAATTTGGCGGCAGCTTCATCCATCAGGTCAATGGCCTTATCGGGCAGAAACCGGTCGGTTATATAGCGCTGAGATAGCTCTACCGCTGCAATTATGGCGTTGTCCATTATCCGAACCTTGTGATGGTTTTCGTAACGTTCTTTCAACCCTCGTAAAATCGAAATGGCTTCAAGTGTTCCGGGTTCATCAACGTGCACCACCTGAAAACGCCTTTCCAAGGCCTTATCCTTTTCGAAATACTTCTGATATTCGGCAAGCGTAGTTGCGCCCACAGCCCGCAGTTCACCACGAGCCAATGCTGGTTTCAGAATGTTTGCCGCATCCATAGCACCCTCACCCTTT
Source organism: uncultured Prolixibacteraceae bacterium (assembly GCA_964349885.1). Lineage (GTDB taxonomy): Bacteria > Bacteroidota > Bacteroidia > Bacteroidales > Prolixibacteraceae > UBA1413. Next base: position 6,793 of record CAYGIQ010000120.1, read on the forward strand.
CCAGCACCAACCAGGGTGTGGATCTCGTCGATAAACAAAATTACCTCTTCGTTCGACATTACCACCTCGTTGACTACTGCTTTTAGACGCTCTTCAAATTCGCCCTTGTATTTTGCGCCGGCTATGAGTGCTCCCATATCGAGCGAAAACACCTGCTTCGACTTAAGATTCTCCGGCACATCGCCACGCACAATGCGGTGCGCCAATCCTTCGGCTATTGCGGTTTTGCCCGTTCCTGGTTCCCCCAAAAGGATAGGGTTGTTTTTGGTACGACGCGATAAAATTTGAAGAATCCGTCGTATTTCATCATCACGTCCAATTACAGGATCGAGCTTACCCGACCGCGCTCGCTCATTCAAATTTACAGCAAACCGGTTTAAGGAGTTAAAACGATCTTCAGCAGTCTGACTGTCAACTTTTGACCCTTTTCGCAACTCGGATATCGCCTTTTGTAAGGCATCGGACTGTACTCCACTATCTTTCAGCATGCGACTTACAGAATCGCCGGCCTCCAACAGTGCAAGCAGCAAATGTTCGACCGAAACAAACTGATCGCCCATTTCCTGTGCCAGAGCCAGGGCCTTCTGGAGCACACGGTTTGCCCCATTCGAAAGGTACTGATCTCCACCCGAAACTTTTGGATAACTGGTGGTTTCACGTTCGAGTGCCAGATGCAAAACAGCACTATTAACCCCAAGTTTATTGAACAGAAACTGAACAACCGACTCTGCTTTTGCGATCAGAGCTTTTAGAATGTGTCCACTTTCTATGGCCTGCTGGTTATTGCCTTTGGCTATCTCGAATGCATGTTGCAGAGCCTCCTGCGATTTTATGGTAAAATTGTTGAAATTCATAGCGCGTTTTCTATCTGTTAGCTTGCTCCAGCAAAAGCAGCACCATACAAATGAATCAGCCATTTTGGCATAAACTCAGTTAATTTAGATGAAAAAATTGCATACAGGAAGTCCGGATATAAAACCCGAACCATGCAACAAAACAATTAATTGTGGAAATATTCCCGCAACAGCCGAAGTGGCATTGTTTAAAGAGGTTTGACAAAAAGGCCAATAATTAAAGGAAATCTGCGCAGAAATAGGGCATTTGGCTATACCAGTCCAGAAAAGCCCATAAAAGCCATGGCAAGAATACCTGCAGTAATCAAAGCAATGGGGGTTCCCTTCAGCCCTTTCGGAACATCCACCAAATCGAGATGCTCACGAATTCCGGCAAAAGCAATCAGGGCAATCCCAAAACCTATTGCGTTGGCAACGGCGAAAACGACCCCCTCGGTCAGGTTATAATCCTTTTGAA
>CAYGIQ010000121.1:0-8077 GCA_964349885.1 uncultured Prolixibacteraceae bacterium
GGAGTTAAAATATGCGCAAAAAGGTTCGCGCAGCAAATCTTTGCTGAATGTATTGCGGAACGAAGATACAGGAGAGATCGTTGTTCCGGTCGACGATCAGATTCAAAAATATATAATGCGCCTTGGTTATGTGGAGTTGCCCTTTTATATGGGATTTAGAACCAGTGAATTCATTTCGGTGATAGGAGGTGTCTCTCTGGGGTATCTGATTTCGTCGGCCGAGTATGATGATTATGGCAGGTTTCCAGCGCAGGATGAGGCACGTTTCAACAAAGTGGATCTCCAGCCTTTTGCTGGATTTCAATTCGCTGTATCTGAGCTGTTAAAACTTGATATCCGAATGGCTTACTCGGTTCTGCCCATACGCGGCGAACCAGTACAGTCGTTCTATTGGCGAACCAGTCAGTTTAACAATGTGATTTCGATGGCGTTATACTACCGCCTCGACCGATGAGTTAGAAAAGCCGCTTAATGCCAATGACCTCCTTCACTTCGTTCAGGGTCTTTCGGGCCGATTCCTGAGCCTTTTCGGCACCCATTCTGGCAACCTTCGACAGGTATTGATCGTTGTCTCTTATTTCCAAGATGCGCTCTCGAATGGGGGTAGTGAAAGCTATGATATCTTCGGCAAGCTGTTTTTTCATATCACCATACCGTATGGTGCAGTTGTTGTAATCTGCTTCGAAGTGTGCTAGGGTTTCGCTGCCCGATATTATACCCATAAGGGTAAACAGATTTTGGATGGGTTCGGGTTTGGCCTGGTTCATAACAGTAGGGCCTGAGTCGGTAACTGCCCGCATTACTTTTTTGCGGATATCGGCCGGATCTTCGAAGAGGAAAATTCCGTTGCCTTCCGACTTGCCCATTTTTCCCGATCCATCTAGTCCAGGAACCTTAATCATCTCCTTACCATCGAAAGTGAAAGGTTTCGGCATTGGGAACACTTTCCTGTTGTACATATGGTTGAAACGTTTGGCGAACTTTCTGGCCATCTCGAGATTCTGTTCCTGATCTTTACCTACCGGTACAAAGTTGGCTTTGTGGATGATAATGTCGGCGGCCATTAGCACAGGATAGGTGAGCAAACCTACATTTACATTGTCGGGTTGAATTCGGGCTTTGTCCTTAAAAGAGGTAGTACGCTCGAGTTCTCCCAAATAGGCATTCATGTTAAGGAAAGTATATAGCTCGGTAATCTCCGGAACATCACTTTGAATAAAAATGGTGGCCACTTCCGGATCGATGCCGCAGGCGAGGTATTCGGCCAGCACCTGCTTCACCCCGGCTTGCAGATTCTCGGGTTTGGGATGCGTAGTCAGTGAATGTATGTCGGCAATAAAAAAGTAGCAGTTGTAGTCGTGCTGCATCTTAACGAAACTTCGTACTGCTCCGAAATAGTTTCCCAGGTGGAGATTTCCTGTTGGTCGTATGCCGCTCAAAACTGTTTTCTTCATCCGTCACTATTTTTTAAAGGTCGTTTGAAACCCGCATGATGAATTTTCATCCTTATCTCTGTTTAGAGCATCATGCTCGTTTCATTGCAATCATCGTTCTGTTACTAGTGGTCGCAAGTCTGCCAAAGAGAGTTGCCAAACCAAATTTATTATGGTCTTCGAAACAGAATGATGAGGAAGTTCCCAAACTGCGATGGGTTGCCAAATCCAGTTTGGCGTGTTGGGTTCTCAACGATAAGCGTTGATGAATGCCTTCAGGTTCGCCTTCAGATTGTCTCGCAAGAGGGCATAAAAGTACAATGCTTGCGTCAATCTACAAAGCAAAGGGTAAAATTGTAGCGGTGAGCTAAATTGCAGTCTTAAAGCCTGTCGAAGGAAACAGGGAGGAAGGTCAGGCAGCTAGATTTTTAAAGACTTCCTCAATAATGGGCGACAGATGGTCGTGGAAGGCACTCCGGCACCATTGATGGAGTTCCTTGAGTTCGGCAGGATTCGTCCAGCCTACACATTTTGTCAACTCTTTCTTAAACAGCAAAACATCGTCGCTGACCCTAGGGAGGATGATTTTAGCATATTCAAGCATAGCATCGATTTTATCGGTCATATAAATTAAACAAAAATTCAGACAACTTGGTATGCTGTGCGGCATTGCTTAACAAACTTTAACCAATCTTTGGCAACGGCACGATTTCGACAAACTTGCTATCTTTGCCTAATATGTTTTGACAAAAAATGGAACATTGAAAATGCAGTGGGCGTTGAGCCGGTCTGTTTTTTGTAGTAACTTTTTGGCACTTTTGTCGCATCACAGGCAATTGTGGAACTATTTAGGAGCAATTAACGGGTTAATTTCGGATTAATCCGGTTTAAGCAAAAAAGCATTGTACGCATGGCACTCTTTACGAAAGACGATAAGCTGGCTTCGGTGGTGACTCGGAACTATCATCTGCTGCCGGTAATAAACCGCTTCGGAATCAGACTTGGATTTGGAGAGGCTACCATAGAGGAGATTTGTTCCAAGTACACCATTAATCCCGTTTTCTTTCTGGATATCATCAATGCTTTTCATGATTCCGAATATTTTCCGGTTGAAGAGCTGCTCTCTTTTTCTCCACGACCTATTGTGGATTACCTGCAGCGAACCCACAACTACTATCTAAGCTATGTAGTGCCTAAGATGGAAGATCAGTTGGACCGGTTGATTGGTTCGGGGAAAACCCACACCGACGATTTACAACTAATACAGATTTTTTTCAGAAAGTACAAAACCGAACTGTTTGCCCACATCAAGGAAGAGGAGGAGTTGGTTTTCCCTTATATACTTCGAATTACAGATGCGTACGAGCGTGGTATTCCTGCATCGGATGAGGACTTGCCGCGGTCGATTCTTATCTATGAAAAGGAGCATTCGGATATCGATCAGAAACTCTCTGATCTAAAAAATCTCGTCATTAAGTTTTTGAATGCCGAATACGACGATAACCTGTGCAACGACTTTTTGATTACCCTTTTCCGGCTCGAGCGTGATATTATTGACCATGCCCGAATTGAGGATAAAATTCTGGTGCCTATTGTTTACCGTATTGAAAAAGCCGTAAAAGATGGAAAGTAAACTGGCTGTTGTCCACCGTTCCGAGATTGTAAGAAAGGGTTTGCAGTCGATGCTCAATCCCATTTGGAAACACGATTTTGTGCATAGCAGCGATATGCAATCGTACATTGAGCGTGGGTATTGCCGCAGCTGCCGGATGTTGGCTTTTATTGAGGCAGGCCAGCTGGATTCTGTTGAATCGTGTCCCAAAAACTCCACAATGGTTGCTGTTTACGACAACGAAAACCTCATCAGGCCATGCCGATTGGCAGCGCATCAGGTTACGTTGAACAGCAGCTTCGACTCGTTTAAAATAATCCTAGATGAATTTTGTGAACAATCAACTGTATCCAGCGAGAATGAACTTACGCAAAGGGAGATGGAAATTCTTCGATTGGTTGCTATCGGTCATTCCAACAAGGAGATTGCCGATGTTTTGTTTATCAGCATTCATACCGTAATTACCCATCGAAAAAATATAACCGGAAAACTCGGAATTAAATCGATTTCGGGCCTTACAGTTTATGCCATCATAAACCGTTTGATCAATCCTGATCAGCTCGACCTTGAAAAGTTGATTTAATGCCATTCAATACCCTTCTTGATCAAAAGGAAGTCATGCCAACGATATTATCATACGGTTAAGAACCTGCTATTTATTAGCTTTTAACCTGCCGAAAAGGCGTAGCTTTGCCTTGATTTTCAAACAGCAGGAAAATGGAATCAGTAAAACTTTTCGATATGTTTCCGTCTATTTCCACTTCCGAGTGGGAGTCGAGGATAATGGCCGACCTAAAAGGGAAAGATTATAATAAGTCGCTGGTTTGGAATACAGCCGAAGGCATATCTGTTAAACCCTATTACCGGAGTGAAGACCTCAATCCAATAGCGAATTTGGAACAGCTTCCGGGTGAATTCCCCTACACAAGGGGCGTTGTTGCAGAAAACCACTGGCGCATTAGACAGGATATAGTAGTCGACGACCCGATTGCCTCCAACAAAAAAGCTTTGTCACTGCTGATGAAGGGTGTCGATTCGCTGGGCTTTCAGCTTTCATGCAATGTGCAGCCAAATCTGTCGTACCTACAGCAGCTGTTGCAGGGAATTGATGCAGAAGCGGCCGAGATAAACCTTTTTTGTCCCTGCGAAAGTTGCGACTGGATGGGTGTCTTTGCCGAATACATTGCTAAAACTGGATACAATCCCAACAATATTATTGCTTCAGTTGTCTCCGATCCATTGTCGAACTGGCTGTTAACCGGCACTTATACCGATGGTTCGCCTGAAAATGCCATAACCCGAATTGGCAGTGTTTTGCCTGCAGAAGGAGCTTTGCCCGGCCTACGGTTGATTGCCGTGAATGGTAAGATTTACGGTAACAGTGGTGCCCATGTGGCACAGGAGCTTGCCTTCTCGCTGGCACATGCCGTGGCCTACCTCGACTGCCTGACCGACAAAGGACATTCGGCCCAGGCTATTGCAGCACGTATAAAATTCAACCTTAGCATCGGCAACAATTACTTTATGGAGATTGCCAAATTGCGCGCCGCCAGGCTGTTATGGGCTCAGTTGATGAAAGCGTATGGGGTTGATAAAGAAGCAGGTGCCAAGATGATGGTACATGCCGAGACCGCCCTCTTTAATAAAACCATTTACGATGCCCATACCAATTTGCTGAGAACCCAGACCGAAGCTATGTCGGCCTCGCTGGGAGGAGTGCATTCGATTTCGGTGCTGCCTTTTGATGCTTTGAGGGGAGCGTCTGAGATTTCGGAAAGAATTGCCCGAAATCAGCAAATTTTGCTCAAGGAGGAGTCGCACTTTGACAAGGTGACTGATCCGGCAGGTGGTGCATACTATCTGGAGTCTTTAACCCATAGTCTGGCCAAGGAGGCGTGGAAGCTCTTTCTTAAGGTCGAAGAGCTGGGCGGATTTATTGAGGCGGTAAGGGCCGGATTTATTCAAAATGAGATTGAGACCACCGCTGCTCAGCGGCAGCAGAATGTTGCACTACGGCGCGAAAACTTGGTGGGGGTGAATCAATTTCCCAATTTTGAGGAGATCATAGGTGAACCGGTCGACAAAGCTCTGTTCATGCAACCTGTATCCGAGACTCAATCGTCTGAGATTGCCATCCTCCAGCCTTTCAGGGGCGCAGCCGCGCTCGAGGAGCTTCGCCATACTACTGATCTGCATGCAGTCCGAAACCGGCGTCCTGTGGCCTTCATGTTCACCATAGGGAATCTTACCATGCGAAAGGCTCGGGCGCAATTTGCATGTAATTTTTTTGCTGTTGCCGGTTTCGAAGTAATCGATACCAATGGTTTCGACAGTCCGGCCAGCGGGGTAGCTGCTGCTCGTAATTCAGGCGCCGACATCATCGTGGTGTGCAGTTCGGATGAGGAGTATGCCACACTGGTACCTGAAATCAACGCTCTGCTGCAAGGCGAGCTTCTTGTGGTGGCCGGGAATCCCGACTGTCGCAAAGAACTTGAGGTTCTGGGGATCCACAATTTTGTACACGTTCGATCCAACCTGCTTCAGGAGCTGACCCGCTTTCAGCAAATTATTCTTAAATCCTAAAAGACCTGCCATGCGACCCGATTTTAAGCAAATAGACATAGCCGCCATCTCAGAGAGATCATCAGGCAAAAACAGGCAGCAGAGTACCTGGACCACTCCAGAACTGATTCCGGTGAAGCCGGTATATACCCATGAGGACCTAGGCAAGATGGAACATCTCGGCTATGCTGCGGGACTTCCCCCTTACCTAAGGGGGCCTTATTCCACTATGTATGTGATGCAGCCATGGACCATTAGACAGTATGCTGGTTTCTCGACGGCTGAAGCATCGAATGCCTTTTACCGACGAAACCTAGCTGCTGGCCAGAAAGGTCTCTCCGTTGCTTTCGATCTTGCCACACACCGTGGATACGATTCCGATCATCCCAGAGTAGTTGGGGATGTAGGAAAGGCAGGTGTGGCCATCGACAGCATTCTGGATATGAAAATTCTGTTCGATCAGATTCCGCTCGATAAGATGTCGGTTTCGATGACCATGAACGGTGCTGTTTTACCCGTAATGGCCTTTTACATCGTAACTGCACTCGAACAGGGCGCAACGCTGGAGCAGCTTTCGGGTACCATCCAGAACGATATTCTAAAGGAGTTTATGGTTCGGAATACGTATATATATCCTCCCGGTTTTTCTATGCGTATTATTGCCGATATTTTTAAATTTACCTCACAGCATATGCCCAAATTCAACTCCATATCAATATCGGGCTACCATATGCAGGAAGCAGGTGCCACCGCCGATATTGAGATGGCATATACCTTGGCCGATGGGCTGGAGTATCTGCGAACCGGAATCGAAGCAGGACTTGATGTCGATGCCTTTGCACCAAGACTATCCTTCTTCTGGGCTGTGGGGATGAACCATTTTATGGAGATTGCCAAAATGAGGGCAGCCCGTATGATTTGGGCAAAACTGGTTGGGCAGTTCAATCCCAAAAATCCAAAATCGATGGCACTTCGAACACACTCCCAAACTTCGGGATGGTCGCTCACCGAGCAGGATCCGTTTAACAATGTAGGCAGAACAACCATAGAAGCTATGGCGGCAGCACTGGGGCATACCCAGAGTTTGCACACCAACGCCCTCGATGAGGCTATAGCCCTTCCGACCGACTTCTCGGCACGCATTGCCCGAAATACCCAGCTGTATCTTCAACAGGAGACCGAAATTTGTCGGAGTGTAGATCCATGGGCAGGGTCCTATTATGTTGAAGCCCTTACCCACGAACTTGCACGTAAAGCCTGGTCGCTCATTGAAGAGGTTGAGAAATTGGGGGGAATGGCTAGGGCAATTGAAACCGGCATTCCCAAAATGCGTATAGAGGAGGCAGCAGCCAGAACCCAAGGTAAAATCGATGGGGGCAGTCAAACCATAGTGGGAGTGAACCGTTACCGGCTCGAGAAAGAAGATCCTATCGACATTCTTGAGATTGATAATACCGCTGTTCGGCAATCACAGATTGAGCGATTGAATCAGCTGAAGGGCAACCGCAATCAGGCAGAGGTAGACGCTTCGCTGGCTGCGATCACCGAATGTGCAGGCACCGGAAAGGGTAACCTGCTCGAATTGGCTATTGACGCTGCCAGAAAAAGAGCGTCGTTGGGAGAAATATCCGATGCTTGCGAAAAAGTAGCCGGAAGGTATAAAGCTGTAATCAGAACCATAGAAGGCGTGTACAAATCAGAAGCCAACAACAAGTCAGAATTTCAAGAGGCCCAAGCGCTGGCCCGTCAGTTTGCTGAACTGGAGGGCCGTCAGCCCCGAATTATGATTGCTAAAATGGGTCAGGATGGGCACGACCGTGGAGCCAAGGTAGTAGCTACGGGCTATGCCGACATCGGTTTTGATGTGGATATGGGCCCCTTGTTTCAAACACCTGAGGAGGCCGCAAAACAGGCAGTCGAAAACGATGTGCACGTACTAGGGGTTTCTTCTCTGGCGGCAGGGCATAAGACCCTTGTGCCTGCTGTTATAGAAGAGCTTAAAAAATTGGGGCGCGACGACATAATGGTGATTGTTGGGGGTGTTATTCCCGCTCAGGATTATCAGTTTTTACATCAGGCAGGAGCTGTTGCCATTTTCGGACCGGGAACCAGCGTGGCACTGGCTGGGAAGAAAATTCTCGAAATACTGCTGGCCACCCATCAGAGGTAGTGTCCCAGCCAACGTTCCATCACTGTTTTAGCATTGCCCAAGATCGCCGAAGTGCCATCACCAAGCGTATATGCATCCCCTTTGCTTAAGTTGGAAATATGGCTTTTGTTTCGTAACCTTGTGCATCAACCCTTTATTGGTGACTATGTTCCGCAATTTGTTAACAGCCATATCTCTGCTTTTTGTTCCCCTTTTTTTAGCGGCCCAGATGCTGCCGGAACACTCCGTTTTTCATGCCCATCGGGGTGCATCGCAAAAGTGGCTGGCGCATCAGAATCACTCCTCGGCCCTCTACCGGAT
>CAYGIQ010000122.1:0-8005 GCA_964349885.1 uncultured Prolixibacteraceae bacterium
GACCTTAAACCTGTTATATCGGGTGCCGAAATCGAGTTTTTTCAACAGCTCATACGCAAAATGCCCATCAACGACCATGTAGTTCAATATGCAGTGAAGTTGGCGGCCAAAACACGTCCCAACACTGAGTTTGCTGCCGAGATCACCAACAAATACCTCAAATGGGGTGCCGGTCCACGGGCATCGCAGTATTTAGTTCTGGGTGCGAAGACCCATGCCGCTTTGCATGGAAAGTATTCGCCCGATACGGAAGATGTTCAGGCAGTCGCTGGTGCAATATTGCGGCATCGAATTATAAAAAACTATAAAGCCGAAGCCGAAAACATCAGTGTTGATGAGATTATTTTAAAATTGCTGTAGATGCATTATCGGGGTAGGAATATTCTTTTTTTACCATTCATCTTTTGGCTGCTCGTTGTTCATCTGCACAGTTCTGGGCAGGAGAGGAAAAGAATTGATATTGAACAGGCCGACCGACTTGCAACCAACGAGAATATTGTATCGAATGCTCAGCGACTGCTTGGGAATGTGCGTATCCGGCACAACGATATCTTGCTGTATTGCGACAGTGCCTATACTTATACCGGTACGAATCGGGTTGATGCTTTCGGCAATGTCCGAATAAATCAAAACGATACCTTAAACCTTTATGCTCGTAGCATTCGTTACGATGGCGATGCCCAGCATGCACGTGCCATGGGAAACGTTCGATTGGTTAACAAGGGCACAACACTCTATACCGATACCCTCGATTATGATCTGGAGAAAAACATTGGATACTACAACCGGTATGGTAGGATTGTAGATAGCCTTAATGTTTTATCGAGTCAGATTGGCCAATATTATGTAAACGATGACATTATTTGGTTTTATCAGCAGGTTGAGGGAACCAACGACGACTATATCTTATATAGCGATACGGTTCGCTACGATACAGAAAGAGGCATTTTTCATATTTTCGGCTCTACTACCATTAAGGATTCTGTCAACATTATTTATGCCGAATTGGGATGGTATGATACAAACCTCGGGCAGGCAAGGCTGTTCAAAAATCCCTATGTTTTTAATGAAACACAGCAACTCAAGGGCGATACCGTCGACTACAACCGGGATACGGGTTATGGAACTGCCGTAGGCAATGTCGAAATTGTTGATTTGGAAAACAATGTGGTAGTCAGGGGGCACAAGGCTTGGTTCGACCAAGAAAGGGAGATGGCCCATATTACGGATTCCGCTCTGTTGATTTTGATCAGCAAACAGGATTCACTCTTCCTGCATTCCGATGTCCTTATGACCTTACCGGATTCACTATCGGACGACAAAATTATTATCGCATACCACAATGTCAGGTTTTACCGCCACGATATTCAGGGAAAGAGTGATTCACTGATCTATTTTTCCAGGGACTCTACTGTGCAAATGTTTGGTCAACCAGTATTGTGGTCAGACCGCCATCAGCTGGCAGCCGATTATATCGAAATCATCAGTCGTGCCGATGCACCCGATGAGCTTCACCTTAACAACAATGCCTTTATCATTTCCCGACAGGACTCCATAATGTTCGATCAGGTTAAGGGTAAAAACATGGTGGGGTATCTTGAAGAAAATAGCCTGCGGACCATCGAAGTTGATGGCAGTGGACAAACCATTTATTACGTAACCGATGCGGGTGAAACCATTGGACTTAACCGAGCCGAAAGCAGCAAACTAATGCTCAACTTCGTTTCTGGAAAGATTCATAGCATCAAGTTTTTATCTATGCCTGAAGGCAGACTAACTCCTTTGCCGGAATTGATGGAGGAGGAGAGGCGGCTGCCAGGTTTCGATTGGAAAGAGCATCTCCGGCCAATCTCAAGGTATGACATCTATCGCCGGGAGTAACCCGCCCGCTTCAGGATTTGCTCAATACCTTTCTGCCGAAAGGAGTCAAAGCCAGCGACATGAGTTTGAAATGCTGGTTGGCCCATGGTATTCCCACCAAAGTAAGGGTAAGTAAAATTCCAAACAACAAATGGGTTGCCGCAATCCAAAAACCGGCAACAATAATCCAAATTAGATTCATTAGGGTTGACAGACAGCCTGGAGCCTGGCCTGTATATTGGATGGTTTTATCAAAGGGCCACAGCGCAAGCGTCGCAAGTTTAAAAGCTTGCAGTCCAAAGGGTATTCCCACAATGGTAAGGCACATAATCAATCCACCTACCAGGTATTCAAGGGTGGTAATCAATCCACCGAACAACAACCAAATGATGTTTCCGATAAACCGCATAGTGTTAGATTTAGAACAGTCATGTGAGTGCAACAGAAATCAATTTGTTTAAAACAGAATCGACTAAATTTAAACAAAATTCCTTCAGTATTGTTAAAGTGGGAGGCTTTAAAAATTTTATACCACTAAGGAATGGGACGAGCAGCGTTTTCATTTCCCAATAATTTTTCCGGAGTCTTTCAACTGTTGCTTCATTAAAATGTCATCCTCAATGTTTGGATTTTTTAGATCAATTTTCCAACCAGTGCTTACATCAAATCTATGGTCGTTATGAAAGAACGATTGTACTCTATAAAGGATTTGGAGACTATTTCGGGCATTAAGGCCCACACCATTCGTATTTGGGAGAAGCGATACAACCTTCTCGAGCCATCGCGAACCGATACCAATATCCGCTTTTATAGTGATTCAGAGCTTAGAAAGCTTTTGAATGTTTCTTTTTTGGTTAAACATGGTTTTCGAATTTCAAAGGTTTCGAACTGGGACGATCAAACCCTAGCCAGCACGATCGTCACACTTGAAAACGGACATACAGATGTGCACGATTTTTTGGAAAGAATGACTTTCCATCTCATCAATTTTGATGCTCCGGCCTTTACCCGGACCATTGAGGAGGTAATTGCCAAATTTGGATTTGAGGATGCTGTACATTCTGTTTTTTTTCCATTTTTCGAAAAGGTTGGACTCTATTGGCAGGTGGGATCTATTTTTCCTGCACAGGAACATTTTATCTCCAACCTTTTTCGTCAAAAACTTATTGTAGAGATTGACAAGCTTGGATTAGCCGAACCCGAAAGCGACATTATGGTCATGTATCTTCACGAGAATGAGATGCACGAGCTAAGTCTGCTTTATTACAACTACCTTGCTAGAAAGCGGGGTCTTCAGGTATACTATCTGGGACAAAATATTCCGCTTAATGATCTTAGTCGTCTCGGTAAGATGGACAAGGTAAAATATGTTTTCACTGTCTTCATCAACTCGATCGACAAAGAAGAGTTGGAGGGTTATCTAGTGGATTTAACTAAAGTTTTCGGCCATTGCAAGATCCTTATCTCAGGTTTGCAGCTGAAGATGCATCAGCCGGCCATACCTTCTCAAATAAGCGTTGTAGAGTCTTACCATGATTTTAATTCAGTGGTTTGAAGCTACATTTTGCCTATCTTCGGCAAGCTGGTCAGATCTGATCCCCGCATGATGGAACACCTTATCTTCAAAAGATTTTAGGTCTATTTTACGAATTTCTTGGTTCGGGTTGCTCTGACATTGCATGAATGCTATACTTATTCAAACTATTAACCTATGAATTACAAGGCACTTCACAAGCTTTCCTACGGAATGTATATAGTTGCCAGCGAGTATCAGGGCAAACGGGCCGGATATATCGGAAATACCGTATTTCAAATTACCAGTTCGCCGGTGCATATTGCCATAAGTTGTCATAAAAACAACGACACATCTGGGGTTATCCTAAATAGTCGTTGTTTCTCTGTATCTGTTTTGCAGAAGGAAGTCAGTACCTCCCTTATCGGGGAATTTGGATTTATGGCCAGCAGCGAAATCAATAAATTCGCCAAGGTTAAAACGGAAACCCATGCAACGGGTGCCCCCATTGTGATAGATTCTGCTGTTGCCTGGTTCGATTGTCGTGTGAAAGAAGTTGTAGACGCAGGTTCACACCACCTTATTTTGGGTGAAGTAGTTGACAGTGCACTGCTTTCAGATAAGGAGCCTTTAACCTACGAATACTACCGAGAAAAGTACAAGATGCTTGCACCCCGGAATGCACCAACCTACATCGAGAAGGAGAAACTCGAAGTAGGTGCTGCCGCAATTTTGGAAAGTGTAGCCTCTGCCGATGAGAGAAAAGCACCACAACCTATCGATGATGCACCTCAGGCCGATGAGCACATTTGTGTTATATGTGGTTACATTTACAACGAGGAGGAGGGGGATCTCTCTATGGGAATCCCTCCCGGAACGCCATTTAGTGAGTTGCCCGAAGACTATCGCTGCCCGATTTGCAATGCTGGCAAAGACTATTTTAAACCAGTCGAATAAAACGAAGTGTTACAACGTTCGGTGGGTGCCGTCGCAATAGGGTTTGTTTTCAGATTGCTTGCAGTTGCACAACCAAACCTCCTTGGGTACATCAATTTTGAAGGCCACTGGAGTAATACCTGAACCGCGGTGTGAACCATCACAAAAGGGTTGATTGCTGCTCTTCCCGCAAGCACACCAATAGTAGTCGGCTGCTTCGAGTTTGAGCATAACCGGTTTTTTGTCAAAAATAATTGGTTTTTCCATGGGTATGTTTATTAAGGTTTTAGACGGTAGGCAACCACTCTGTTGTTGTTGAATGTAGGAACCAGCAAGAGTTGTTGAGAAACAACAAAATCAATATCGGCCGATTGTATATTGTCGGCCGAGGTGTCGAGTAGCTTAACAAGCCCATTTTCAGTTTGCAGAAATACTCGCCCGGCCCAATGCGAAAAAATGAATTGGCCAGATGTAGCTTTTTCCAAACCATCAACTCCTCCGGCATCTGTAATTGCCGTGCTCAATTTTTGGGTAGCGATATCGAGCACAAAAATATGTTGATCACCAATATAGAGTTTTCCATTCTCAGCAAAAAGTCCATTGGGGCGATTGAAATCATCGGAATGAAACCACTCTGTAAAATTTCCTTTAACCAAGCGATGAATCTTTTTGGTTCGCATATCCGAAACAAATACAGAACCATCGGAACAGATGGTTACATCGTTGAGGAATTCTGCACCAGGCGCGGGATATCTTTTGGAGATTTGAGCAGTGGTGATGTCTATCTCCACCAATTGATCGATGTCGGCAACATACAAATGGTTGCCGGAAATGCCCATTCCCTTAGGTGCATCCAAACCGGATACCCATTCCAATTTAACTATTTCTCCCTCCGGCGAAAGGAGTGTAATAAATCCATTTCCAGCTTTTGCATCGCTCTGCCCGTTAATATTGGCAACAAATATCTGGTTACCTTCCGTGTGGAACAGAACCGATTCAGGTGTTTTCAATACTGGTGGGGTAGACCAAAGCAATTCAAGTTTTTGTGCTGATACAGTAAGGCTGCTTAACAAAGCAACACAGAGCAAGAAAAACAAACGATTTTTCATATTTTGGTTTTAGTTTGATAGTAAAACAAGTTTTCAACCAAAAGGTTAACTTGAATGGGATTCTTTTTTGAAAAGTCTTTGCTCAACTGCCGAGATCTGCACTGTTGGATTCTGAATCTTTTAATTTTGATCGGATGTTGACTTTCGACACTTCCAAAATACATAGATCATATTAATGATGACCAACAAACTAAAGGTAATCTGAAGGGCTAGATTTCCTTTAAAAAGACCTCCTATCCAAACCAAAAGAAGCATTATAAACGCTGCAATTAGCTGTATTATAGTCTTTGGGCGCTGTCCAATAAATTTCTGCAAATACATCCCGCTTGCCAATACCAGCAGAAGGATTACGACAAGAATTGCTTCGTTCATTTGTTACAGGTATTAAATGGAGCTCAAAATTGAGACAAAAGAGTGACGTTGGCATGGTTTAGGAGAAGCGGGTGCCGATAAGTTTAATAAACTCTTCGCGGGTGGCACCACGCTCAAAAGCCCCTGTAAAATCTGAGGTAGTGGTAATGGAATGTTGCTTTTGAACGCCACGCATTTGCATGCAGAGATGCTGTGCTTCAATAACCACAGCAACTCCCAACGGTTTCAGGGTATCGTTGATGCACTCTTTGATTTGTGTTGTTAGTCGTTCCTGGACCTGCAATCGACGTGCAAATACATCAGCAACCCTGGCGATTTTGCTCAAACCGGTTATATATCCGTTGGGTATATAACCAATGTGTGCCTTGCCAAAGAAGGGCAGAAGATGGTGCTCGCACATGGAATAAATTTCTATGTCCTTTACAATAACCATTTGCCGGTAGTCTTCCTTAAACATAGCAGAGGAGAGAATTTTAACCGGATCGATTTCGTAACCTTGCAATAAGAATTGCATCGATTTGGCTACCCGCATAGGTGTTTTCGAGATCCCTTCACGGGAGGTTTCCTCACCTATTAGTGCAAGGATCTCCTGATAGTGGTGGGCAATTTTCTCCAGTTTCTGACTATCGTATCGTTCTATTCTTTGGTAACTACTTTCCTGATTGTTGTGTGAAAATTCCATAAATTGAAAGTAAGGATGAATTGTCTCACAAATATCGCTTTTTTTTATCAGGAATCGGAGTACGTAAGGGTATTCAAGAATATCCGGTATCAAAGAATCATCTGGTTTCTGTGGATCTGCAGTATGGCATGCACCGACCATAAACGATCGGCCAATAGAAGAAAGGTAGCCGTAAGCATAATATAAGACAAAGCAGCAGGCAAACTCTTTAACGCCCTACCAAACTGTGCAATTGTGCTTTGCATGACCTCAGGCGCCTGAGGCTGCCATTGAATTCCCAGGGTATCGGAAATGCTGCTTTCAGGAGAAGGGCTAAACCCCTGGATTAATACCAATACGATCCCTAAAACAGCAAAGAGGGCTACGAAAATCCAAAACGGTTTACCCAGCAATGGATCCCTTTTTCTGGGCTGGACCAAGGTGTGTGCAGCGATAGCTTCCATAACCTTGTCTGTAAAACCCTCTTCAGGTTTTTCGAGTACGGTTCTTCGAATCAACCTTTTAAAATCCTGATCATTCATATCTTGTTTCATAGCACCTGATATAACTCCTGTTGACTTAAATCTTCCATAACTGTCTGTAAACGTTTTCTTGCCCTAAACAGTTTAACTTTTACATTGCTTTCACTCAGTCCGGTAACTGTTGAGATCTCTTCGACACTTTGGTCTTCGTAATAATAGAGCAGAATTAGGGTGTAATCGTGGGCCGGTAAAGCTTTTAAGGCCTTTTGAAGACATTCTACCCTTATCTCCTCCGATGAATCTCCTATGGAAACATCCGGAGCCTCATTTCGCGGTAAATCTTCGAGGGAGGTGAATGGCATCTTCTTTTTTCGTAGCTCCGACATACAATTGTTGTATGTAATGGAATAGAGCCAGGTTGAAAACTTCGATTTACCTTTAAACGTACCGATCGACTGAAAGGCCTTAATAAAGGTTTCCTGAGCAATCTCTTCGGCATCCTCCCGATTTCTAAGAACTTTAAGAGCAATGGAAAAGACAACATCGCGGTATTTATCTACCAGAATGGAAAACGCCTGATGATTCCCTTCCTGAACACTCCTGATGATCTGTTGCTCGTCCATATTGTTTTGTTCCATCCTTATGACGAAAAAAATGGATTTCGGTTACGTTTTTTCAGAAATATTTAAAAGGTTGTAACCGGAAACCAAATGTTGCGTCATAAACACAGAAACGAATAACAATTTTAAAATAGAATGTCATGGTAGAAATTTTGGTTCCGTTAAGCTTTTTTCTGATGGTTTTTTCCATTGTTTATGTGGCCTTGTCGACTCAGAACAAGGAACGTATGGCTCTAATTGAAAGGGGAGCTGATCCTTCACTTTTTAAAAGTAAGCCCAAAGGAAGTAATTACAGCACGTTTAAATGGGGTTTGTTTATGGTGGGTTTGGCTGCTGGTATCTTTCTGGGCATGATTCTGTCGGCCTATACACGTTTGGAAGAGGGTCTTGTATTTTCCTCAATGATTCTTTTGTGTGGTGGGATTGCCCTTATGGTGGCCTATCTGTTACGG
>CAYGIQ010000123.1:0-1353 GCA_964349885.1 uncultured Prolixibacteraceae bacterium
ATGTAAAACCTTCTGCTTTAGAATAGCGACTATTTATGAGGAGAGAAGCTTCTGTGCCACAAGCCTATCGATATGGAGTTGTGCAATCAATGCATTTTTATCGGGGAATTTTTGCTCTTCGCGAATTTTGGCTATGAAAAATATGCGCAATTCGGCCCCATAAATATCACCGTTAAAGTCGAAAATATTGACCTCAATGCTTCGTTTATCGGCGTTGTTGTTGAAAGTTGGACGGGTGCCAATGTTTAACATACCTTCGTATCTGTTGCCATCAGTCTGAACCCGAACAGCATAAACACCGTAGCCTGGAATTAACTTATTGACATCCGAAGCCACTATATTGGCCGTTGGAAACCCGATGGTTCTTCCCAGCCGCTGGCCTTCCACAACGGTTCCCGACAGGCGGTAATTGTAACCAAGAAGCGAACTGGCCATATCTACCAAGCCGAGTTCAAGTGCCGATCGAATGCGTGTCGAACTTATATTTGCCTCATCCAGAAGCAACACATCCAATTTCTCAATTTCAAACCGATATTGCTCGGCACAGGCTTTAAGGTACTCGAAGCCCCCCTCCCGGTCTTTTCCAAACTTGTGGTCGTACCCGACAACAAGGGTGTGGGTTTTTATTTGATTTACCAGAACCTGTTCAACAAAACTGTCGTAGCTCAAGGCAGCAAACTCAGTGGTAAATGGAAAAACAATCAGATGATCGATTCCGGCGGTCTGAAGGCGCTCTATCTTCTCATCGAGTGTTGTGAGCAGCCGTAGGCTTTGTTCATCTGGTTTTACCACTACCCGTGGGTGCGGATGGAAGGTAAAAACAACAGATTCGCCACCAGCCTTTAGGGCCAGTTCCTTTAACCGGTCGAGTACCTTCAGATGGCCCAAATGCACACCATCGAAAGTTCCGATGGTAACTACCGGATTGGTTGCCCTAAAATCGCTGAGATTATTATATATTTTCACACTCCTGAAAACTTGGAGCCAAAAATATAAAATAATTATCTTCGCACCAGATAAATTGGTGGTTGTAGATTACCGCACACTCAAATAAAAGAAGAGATGCTGATGGGTTAAAGACAAAACTGTCGCGCTCTGAACGAAGCCTGATCCACTTTTGTTCTAAAAACATTGGGTGCAATGTATCTGAAAACTTAATAAACTAACAATAATCAGATGAACAAAGCATGGTTTTTCATCGTAGTACTGATAACAGTTCTGGCAGGATGCAATAAACCGGAAAGGTTTATCCTAACCGGACAAATTACCAATGCCGAAGGTAAAATGATCTACCTCGAAGAGTTAAAGGTCTCTAAAGTAAACCCTCTCGATTCGGTCAAGACCAATAAAAAC
>CAYGIQ010000123.1:1363-7980 GCA_964349885.1 uncultured Prolixibacteraceae bacterium
AAAAACGGTCAATTCTCGTTCAAATACCACGTTGGTATGCCAACATTCTTCCTACTTCGGCTGAGCGAAGATAATTTTGTGACCCTGTTGGTCGACTCGGCCGAGCAGATTACCGTAAAGGCCGATGCATTGAACTTTGCGAAAGAATACAGTATAGAAGGATCGCCCGGTTCAACGCTGGTGCAGGAACTGAATACCAGGCTTAACAGAACCAAGCAGAAACTCGATTCGGTATCGCTGCTCTACACCTACTATGCCGAACGACCAAATTATCAGGATCTTAAATCTCAACTTGATGCTGCCTACAACGATATTGTTGAAGAGCAGGTTGCCAGTTCCACCAATTTTGTTCAGGAACACCCATTTTCAATGGCAAGTGTTTTGGCACTTTACCAGAAATTCGACGATGAAAACTACGTGGTGCGCGATCTGCAGTCGTTGCGGGTAGCCGCTTCGGCGCTGAATGCATTTTACCCTGAATCGGAACATGTAAAAGCACTATATCAGAATACATTACAGCTACTTTCACAGGAACGAACAGCGGAAATAAGCAGATTAATCGATGAATCGGGCATCAACAGTCCGGAGATTATTCTACCAGATCAGAACGACCGGGAGGTTGCCCTCTCATCGTTTAGAGGAAAATATGTACTGCTCCACTTCTGGTCGGCAGCCGATCAAAATTCCCGAATAATGAATCCTGTTCTGGTAGAAGCATATCAAAAATACCGCTCAAGGGGTTTTGAGATCTATCAGGTAAGCGTTGATGTAAACCGGCAGAATTGGCTGGATGCAATTGAGGACGACCGACTGACCTGGGTTAATGTTGGAGATATGAATGGCAGCGCAACGGCAGCTTTGCACTACAACATTCAAAGGATTCCTGCCAACTATCTTCTCGACCGCGAAGGCGCAATTGTTGCAAGAGATTTAGTAGGCCCGGCACTCGACAGGGCGCTAACAGCCGTATTCAATCAAAATTAGGCAATCGTCCGAGCGATTCCATGGTCTTAAATGATGTTGCCTTGATCAAAAGAGATAAAATATACTTCGTTTCAGACGTTCACCTAGGTTCGCCTGCAATGATCAACAACCGCGAGCGGGAGAGGCTTTTCGCCGACTGGCTGCATACCATTTCGGCCGATGCAAAGGAACTCTACCTTTTGGGCGACATTTTTGATTTTTGGTTTGAGTACCGTAAGGTTGTGCCGCGTGGTTATACAAGGGTGTTGGGCCGACTGGCAGAAATGACCGACAAGGGAATTCCAATCCACTTCTTTACCGGAAACCACGATATGTGGGTCTTCGATTATCTCCCACATGAAATAGGGGTTACAGTGCACCGGGAGCCTCTTGTTACCGAACTTTTGGGTAAAAAATTCTTTCTGGCCCATGGAGATGGCCTCGACAAAAGCGACACTGGTTATTTATTGCTTAAAAAGATATTCTCGAACCCTATGCTACAGTGGCTATACGCCCGTCTGCATCCCAACTTCTCGGTACATATTGCTCAACTGTGGTCGACCAAAAGCCGTAAAAACAAAAAAACCAACAAGATCTTCGACCCAACCACCGAAGGTATGTATAGATATGCCGCCTCGCTTCTTGAAAAAGAGCACTTCGATTATTTTGTAATGGGACACCGCCACAAGATGGTGCAAACCCCAATGCGTGGTAACAGCCATTATGTTTTATTGGGAGATTGGATAGATGCCTATTCATACGGGGTGTTCGATGGCGAAAAATTTGAATTGAGAAAAATGGAGCGTTAAGCAGCCCTCCGGAGGTATCAAGGGTGAAAGAATGTAGATCAATGCTTAAGGTAATTTCTGAATTACATCGCGCTATTTTTGTGGTTGCTTTGCAGAATCAGTAATTTTGTTGTCAAGTTGAATGAGGCAGATTGTATGAGTGCAAATTTTCAAACCATCATTATCGGATCAGGAAGCTATATTCCTCCTGTAACCATAGACAATACCCATTTCAAAGATTTTTCTTTTTACGACCCGGCTACCCGTAAGCCCTTCGAAAAGGAGAACGATGAGATTATTGAGAAATTCAGAGAGATTACCAATATAGAGGAGCGTCGGTGGGCCAATCCATCGGATGTTACTTCAGATCTTGGATACAAAGCAGCACTCGATGCTATCAACTCAGCCGGAATAGACCCTGAAAGTCTCGATTTCATTATAGCTGCGCACAATTTTGGCGATATGCAGGCTGATAATTACAGGGCCGCAATGGTACCCTATATTGCTGCCCGTATTAAGCAGAAATTGGGCTTAAAGAATCCGCACATGTTTGCGCATGATGTGATTGCAGGATGTCCCGGTTGGGTCCAAGCTTTAATTGTAGCCGATCTTTACATCCGTTCGGGGCAATACAAACGTGGACTCGTAATTGGTTCGGATATCACCAGCAGGGTTGCCGATCCCAACGACCGCGATGCCATGATCTTCTCCGATGGTGCAGGTGCAGTAATTGTGGAAGGATTAAAAACCAATGAACAGGTTGGAATTCTTGCACATGCCATGCAAACCGATGCCCTCGAAGCCGACTATTTGATCATGGATGAATCGCTAAACCCATCATACGGTAAACGCGATCTGTTTATCAGAATGCAGGGCCATAAGGTTTATGTATATGCGCTGACCAATGTTCCCAAGGTAGTAAAAAAGAGCCTGATGCTGGCTGGACTCACCCTCGATGATGTTGCAAAAGTGCTTATTCATCAGGCCAATGAAAAAATGGATCAGGCGATTTTGGACCGTGTGTTCCGTTTGTATGGCGCCAATGAGATACCGGCAGATGTTATGCCTATGACCATCAACAAATTGGGGAATTCGTCGTCGGCTACCGTGCCGACCCTATACGACCTGATTGCCAAAGGCAAACTGGGCAGCCACCAATTCAATAGCAGAGATGTTATTCTATTTGCATCGGTAGGCGCCGGAATGATGATCAATTCGGTAGTTTACCGTTTCCCATAGTTGGCTAAGGCCCTGTTCTTAACCGGCTTTTAACGTCGAGAATCGAGTTTTATCAATCTTCTCGCGGGCATAATCCAATGTGATGGATAGTTTGGTGGAGGTATCGGATGGCGAGTGAAACATGGCATCGACCATTATGTTTTCACAAATAGATCGAAGTCCGCGTGCTCCCAATTTAAACTCGACAGCCATATCTACAATATAATCGAGCGCATCCTCGTCGAAGGTAAGTTCAATTTTATCAAGCTCAAACAACTTGATGTACTGCTTTATAATCGAATTTTTGGGTTCGGTAAGAATCCGCCTTAGGGTTTGTCGGTCGAGAGGATCCAGATAAGCCAGAACAGGCAAACGGCCAATAATTTCGGGAATCATCCCGAACGATCTTAGGTCGTGGGGAGAAACATACTGCAAAAGGTTTTCACGCTCTACACGATGGCCCTTTTTATCCGTCCCGTATCCAATTACCTTGGTATTAAGTCGTTGGGCAATCTTTCGTTCAATGCCATCAAAGGCACCTCCGCAGATGAACAGAATATTTTTGGTATCTACCGGAATCAGTTTCTGTTCGGGATGCTTTCGTCCACCCTGAGGCGGGACATTCACCACTGAGCCTTCCAGCAATTTAAGGAGTCCTTGTTGAACCCCCTCTCCCGAGACATCGCGGGTAATCGATGGATTGTCGCCTTTTCGGGCAATCTTGTCAATTTCATCTATAAAGACGATGCCCCGTTCAGCAGCTTCTACATTATAATCGGCAGCCTGTAGCAAACGGGTAAGCAGACTTTCGATATCTTCGCCAACGTATCCGGCTTCGGTGAGCACCGTAGCATCAACAATGGTAAAAGGAACGTGTAGCATTCGGGCAATGGTTCGGGCCAACAAGGTTTTTCCAGTACCGGTTTCTCCTACCAAGATGATGTTTGATTTCTCAATTTCGGTTTCATCATCGTCAATTTTCTGACGGAGTCGCTTATAGTGGTTGTAAACGGCCACCGATAGAACTTTCTTAGCCTGATCTTGTCCAATGATATATTGATCGAGAAATGTCTTTATTTCAATGGGTTTGAGCAGTTTTAACCCGTTCATGTCGAAATCGGGCTTATTCTTAAGCTCCTCGAGAATGATGTTATGAGCCTGTTCGGCGCAATTATCGCAGATGTGACCTTCGATGCCGGCAAGAAGAAGATTCACTTCCCCTTTTTTCCTGCCGCAAAAGGAACATTTATCTTCTTTACCCCTAGGACTCATTTAACCGTGTTCTTTTCCAAAATTTCATCAATCATACCATACGCTACTGCCTCTTTCGAGGTCATCCAGTAGTCGCGGTCACCATCTTTTTCAACCTGTTCAACAGATTTTCCGGTATGTTCGGCCAATATGGTATAGAGTTCATTTTTAATTTTCATAATCTCTCTGGCCGTAATCTCGATGTCAGAAGCCTGACCAGAGGCGCCCCCCATAGGTTGATGAATCATAATCCTAGAATGCCTAAGGGCAGAACGTTTTCCTTTGGCACCGGCCGTAAGCAGAATTGCGCCCATCGATGCAGCCATTCCGGTACAAATTGTGGCTATATCGGCAGTTATATACTGCATGGTATCATATATCCCCAAACCGGCATAAACTGAGCCTCCCGGAGAGTTAAAATAGATTTGAATATCCTTCGAAGGGTCGGTTGATTCTAGGAAAAGCAACTGGGCCTGAATAATGTTGGCCACTGTATCATCGATGGGAACGCCAAGGAAAATAATTCGGTCCATCATCAATCTGGAAAATACATCCATCGTTACTACATTCATCTGCCGCTCTTCTATAATGGTGGGAGAAATGTAATATCCATATGCCGAAGAGAAGCGGTGCATGGTCATACTGCTGATACCGGCATGTTTGGTAGCGTATTTCCGAAAGTCGTCGTTAATATTCATATCGCTCAAATCCTGAAAGTTAGAAAAGAGGCCATTTCCAGAATGCATTGGCTGCCCCGGATTCAATGACCGATTACAAAGGTATTAAAAATTGATGCAGAATGAACGACCTGCAAAAAGTGTTAGTTGTAGAGGGCCCTGAATTCGTCGGTTGTCACCTCTTTCTCGGCAAGATTGACATTGTCTCTGATCAATTCGAAAACCTTTGTTTCGAAGAGCCGATTGACAATTCGTTCCCGATCTTCCTGCTTTTCGAGGATGCGGGTTGCAAAGGAAGCAAGATGCTCATCGGCAATGCTGTAAATTCCATATTGCTGGTATTGTGAAAGGGCTATGTTCTTGGCAAGGTCAAAGGTTTCATCTTCCGACACCTCCAATTTTTGCTGGTTAATGAGATGGTTTTTGATGAGCTGCCATTTTAGGTCGCGGCTAAAATCTTCGAAATCGGTCTCAATTTTGGCGTCATCGAGTTCCGAATTGCTCTCTTTGAGCCACCTTTTGAGAAATTTTTCGGGCAATTCAACGGGCACCAAATTAAGCAATGCTGTTTTGGCATCGATTTCGAATCGTTGCATGGATGAGGTGTCGAGGCTGGCCGAAAGGTTTTCTGAAATCTTTTGTCTGAACTGCTCTTCGGTCTCAATTGCTGAATCGTTTCCAAAAGCCAATTTAAAAAGGTCCTCATTCACTTCGGCCTTGCTAAAGCTTTCAATTCCGGTGAGGGTGTATGTAAAATTGCTATTCAGGGTTTCAGCCGCCTCATGGCTAATGTTGAGCATATGGCCAACCTCGTGCCGATCGTTGAACGCAACAACCGGATCGAAGGTAACCACATCGCCGCTGGCTTTGCCAATGAACAACGACTTAATGGTATCGTCCTTGATTAGGTCAATTGAAACCAGTACGTTTTCGGCTCTGATACCTTCTTCTTTTTCGGTACCATCATCGCTTAGCTCAACATAATTACCTCTTACGTAACTATCGGCAGTAACGCTATCAGCTTCAGCAGTTTTGCCAAACTGCGAACGAATCTGATCGATGTTGTCATCCACCATTTTATCGTCGAGCTTAATCCTGTAATACTCAACCGTGTGGGATTTGTCTATGGTAAGATCGATTTCGGGCGATATGGCGATGTCGAAAATGAATTCAAAATCCTCCTGC
Organism: uncultured Prolixibacteraceae bacterium; assembly: GCA_964349885.1. Classification (GTDB taxonomy): domain Bacteria; phylum Bacteroidota; class Bacteroidia; order Bacteroidales; family Prolixibacteraceae; genus UBA1413. Next base: position 7,446 of record CAYGIQ010000123.1, read on the forward strand.
ACATCAAAATCTATTGGTTTTTGCAGATCATTATTGGGAAGGGGATCCCCGATAATATGGAGTTTCTCGTCGCGCAGATAATTCATAAGATTCTGAGAAAGCAACTGGTTCACCTCTTCAGCAAGCACTGCTTTTCCGAAGCGCTTTTGAATGAGGCTACCAGGAACCTTGCCGGGACGAAACCCGGGAAGCGCCATTTTTTGCCTGTATTCCCGAAGTTTATCGGCAACGTTTTTTTCGTAGTCGCTTTTTTCGATTGAAACCTTGATGATGGCCGTTACCTTATCTGCATTTTCTCTGGTGATCTTCATAGTAAACCTTTAACCAACTGTTGATAATTAAAAAGCGGCCTGCCTGGCAGGCAGGCCGCAATATTTTTGGGTGCGGACGAAGGGACTCGAACCCCCACGCCGTAAGGCACCAGATCCTAAGTCTGGCACGTCTACCAATTCCGCCACGTCCGCATTTGGCGGCGCAAAGGTAGATAATTTTTTGGTTTAAATGCACAAAATATCAACATATATTGCGCAATACC
>CAYGIQ010000124.1:0-7952 GCA_964349885.1 uncultured Prolixibacteraceae bacterium
ATACAATTGTTACTCTTTCTTGTCGGTGTCTGTCATTATCCTTCCAATGGGATAACGTTTCCATGTTTTCTCGAGCCACGGACTGTTCTCGTAGATGAATTGCAGCTGGGCACGATGGTTTGCTGCAAATTCAGGATCAAGTTCTCTTCGCTGCTCCAGAGCCTTTTTAAGATCAGGAAATTTCTGGAGCGTTTTCAGTGCATTCTCTTCGAATCCAAATGAGCTGAAATACTCCCGCTGGTCGAGCACAGCATCAAAAAAGTTCCATCGAAAGAAGGAGTCCTTGGCATCGGGCTCCAGCATTTCAACGATATACTTCAATCGATGCTGCCTAACAGGTACCAGCCAGTCGCCAGCGTAATACTGAATGGTTTGCACTTCGCTGCGGGTTTGTACGGTCTGGTGAAAATAGTGCCCATTGTATGGGCGTGGGGCATGACCAACCTCTTCGAAGTAATCCACTTTTACCGTTATTAAGGTATCGCGGGTCAGCGGTTTGTAGTCAACCCCATTCCAGAGGAGTCTTTCCTGCACCGCTTTCCATGCACCGGGTACCACATAGTATTCGGGCAAGGTAATATGCCTTACGGGCTGATAGGTATCGAAATAGCGTATTTTTGCCTTATATGGACGGTTGCGGTCGTACCCTAACCTGGGCAGTCCGGTAACAGCCGAAATTTGTTCCCTGTCGATTTCATAGCCCATGAAATCGATCCATTGATAGCGGGTAGTGTCTAGGCTATAAGCTATGGTATATTGGGGTGATTCAAGTGTTTCTCGAATGCCCATAGCTCTTGATTCCCTGATGGTTGAGTTGTTTTTATGTGCAAATTGCACCAATGCTTTGATAAACGCATAGGTCGATAAAACCCGATCGGTATAACTTGCATAGATGAGGTTCTCTGTCATCATCCCATACGTATGAAACAGGGTTGCGTAGCCCGAAGAGAAACGAGGACCTTCCTGTCCGCCTCGAATACCGTCCCTAATATCCTCGAAGAAAAAATCGACATAGGGCACCATGGGATAGTTGGCAGCGTCCATCGAACGATAGAGCTCCGGGAGCATCTCTTCTCTGAGAAACTGCTTCATGGTGCTCGGAAATTGATCGGGCTGTGGCGGAATAAGCGTCATAGCATGCTGATGATCGGACCCGTTGGTGGTATGCGTGTCGAGAAAAATATCGGGATTCCAATGGTGGAAAAGCTGTGTGAAGCTTCGGGCATTTTCCGAATCACATTTGGTGAAGTCGCGGTTAAGATCGAGGTTGGCCGCATTGCCTCGAAAACCGGTTTCGTGAGGAGAGGTCTGACCCGACCGGTTCCATGCACTTCGGTTAAGTGCACCTCCAATATTGTACACCGGTACAATAATCAAGACGGTATTGTTGAGCCAAGCTTCCATTCCCTCATGATTGCGGAGGATATCGTCGGCGAATTTAAGCGATGCATCGATGCCCTCAGGTTCTCCCGGATGAATGCCATTGTTGATCAGCAATAGGGTCTTGCCCTCGGCCCGCAACGATACGGGATCGAAATTTCTATTCGAACTGATCACAAAAGTATGCAGTGGTTTTCCACTGTCGGTGAGCCCAGCTTCGAACAGTCTTGCTTCGGGATGTGTTTCGGCGAGTTTCGAAAACAGGGCGATGGTTTCATGGTAGGTAGGAGCGTAGTCTTCGGTATACCGGAGCGACAACAATGGCGGTGCTTGCGCTGTTGAGGGCAGAAAACCTGTGGTAAGAAACAGCAATATCAACAATAAACGATGCATTCCCTATAGTTTTTGAAGGGTAAGATAGGTGTAGGAGAATTGGTTGCTTTCGTCGAAGTGGGTCTCTCTGGCCAATTCTTGCCATTCAGAATAGTTTACTTCAGGGAAGAATGTGTCGGCCTCGTAGTCGCGCTCCACCACAGTAAGGTAGAGCTTGTGGGCCAGCGGGTAAAACTGACGGTATATTGCGCCGCCCCCAATGATAAAGGATTCGGTTTCATCTTTTACGGCAGCCAACGCCTCGTCTATCGAGTAAACCACTTCACATCCCGGAAATTGATCCATGGGATTGTCGGTGATTACAATGTTGCGCCGGTGGGGCAATGGCCACCGGGGTAAGGAAAGCAGCGTATTTCGGCCCATGATTACCGGATGGCCGGTGGTTATCTGCTTGAACCGTTTCAAATCGTTGGGAAGGTGAAACAGCAGGTCGTTGTTGCGTCCAATGGCAAAGTTTTGGGCGATGGCTACAATTATAGAGATGGTTGACATGACGGATTGGGTTTAATGGCGGTTGCCGGATCAGCTCTATACAGCCACCTTTCCGGGGATATGGGGATACGACTGATAATGGATGAGTTCAAAATCTCCATAAGAAAAGTCAAATATACTTTTTATATTGGGGTTAAGTTTCATTTGGGGTAACGGGTGCGGTTCGCGGGTAAGCTGCAGTTTTACCTGCTCGAGGTGGTTGGTATAAATGTGCACGTCGCCACCAGTCCATACAAAATCGCCCGGCTCATAACCGGTTACCTGTGCAACCATTAGGGTGAGCAGAGCGTAGGAGGCTATATTGAAGGGAACACCAAGAAAAACATCGCAGCTTCTTTGATAAAGCTGACACGACAATTTGCCATTGGCGACATAAAACTGAAATAGAATGTGGCAGGGGGGGAGGTGCATTTTGTCGAGCTCCCCAACATTCCAAGCACTCACTATGTGTCTTCTTGAGTCGGGATTCGACACCAGTCCATCAATTAGTTGCGTAATCTGATCGATATGCCTGCCATCGGCTGCGGGCCAGCTTCGCCATTGGTATCCGTAAATGGGTCCCAGTTCGCCGTGTTCATTGGCCCACTCGTTCCAGATTCTGACACCATTGTCCTGAAGGTACTGAACATTGGTATCGCCCTTTAAAAACCAGAGCAGTTCATGAACAATCGATTTTAGATGCAACCGCTTGGTCGTAATAAGCGGAAATCCCTGCGAAAGGTCAAAGCGCATCTGATGCCCAAATATGCTGAGGGTTCCTGTGCCGGTGCGGTCTTTTTTTTCTACTCCGGTTGAGCGTATCAGATCGAGTAGCTCGAGGTATTGTTTCATCCGATGGCTGTTTTGTAAAAGCAGTTACGTTAATTCAAAAGAGATCTGATTTGCCCCATTTCAATGTGGTATATTCCATCAAACTGTCACTCGTAGGAGGCTTTCCCAAGTCTGTTTTTAGTTTTGGTCTTTCAGCCATTTGTCGAGCCATGACTTGAAAACCCGCTGCCACAAAATTCCATTTTGGGCTCCGGTTACCCAGTGGTTCTCTTCAGGGAAGTAGAGGAATTGAGCAGGTATATCCTGCATAACTGCGGCGTTGAATGCTGCCATTCCCTGATCGTAAGGTACCCTGAAATCTTTCTCTCCATGGATAACCAGCATGGGCGTATCCCAATTTTGTACCATGAGATGCGGTGAGAACGAATATGATTTTTGGGCTACTTTGTTGTTTTTGTCCCAGAATGGACCTCCGAGATCCCAGTTTACGAAAAACATCTCCTCGGTGGTGATGTACATTTGGTCGAGGTTGAAGATGCCACAATGGTTGATAAAAGCTTTGAACCTTTTGCTGTGCATGCCTGCCAGGTAATTCACTGTAAAACCACCGTAACTTGCTCCTGCAGCTGCCAGTTTGGTTTCATCAACAAAGGGTTCGCGTGCAACAGCATCGATGGCACTGAGCATATCCTGTATGTTCTGTCCGCCATAATCGGTACTTATTTGCTCGAGCCATTCCATCCCAAATCCGGGAACGCCTCTGCGGTTGGGCGCCACAATAATGTAGTCGTTGGCAGCCATAAGCTGGAAATTCCAGCGGTACGACCAGAACTGACTTACAGTTCCTTGGGGGCCCCCCTGACAGTAAAGAACTGCCGGGTATTTTTTCGATGGATCAAAATGGGGTGGGTAGATAACCCAGGTTAGCATTTGCTGATTGTCGGTTGTGGTAATCCAGCGTTCTTCTACTTTGCCCATGGTCAGTTGATTGAGCATGCCCGCATTGATGGCGGTGAGTGGTTCGGCCGATCCGTTGGTGGGGTCGACCACAAAAAGCTCTGAAGGTGCCGACATGGAAGCTCTAGACGATACCAGTTTGTTGCCGGCAATGGCAACGCCACTGTAGTTGTGCACCCCATCGGTTAGCCGGGCAACATTGCCCGTTGCCAAGTCGAGGCGGTACAGTTCAACGGTTGCCTTAATTCCACTTACAAAGAAGATGGTGTTTCCATCAGAATGCCAAACCAAGGAGTTAGCACTCTGGTCGAATTGTGTTGTGTAATCCACCTTCTCGCCTGTATTCAGATGGGCAATAAAAAGCCGCGATTTGTCGGATTCATACCCATCGCGCTCCATGCTCTCCCAAGCAAGGCGGCTGCCATCTGGCGAGAATACCGGGTTTTTGTCGTAGCCTGACATCCCTTCCGAGAGGTTGGTGGTGGTGGCAGAGGCGAGGTTATAGAGGTAAATATCTGAATTCGTTGATACAGCGTAAGCTTTACCTGAAAGTTTTTTAGCGCTATAGGCAAGCATGGTGCCGTCGGGACTCCATGCCAACTGCTCCATTCCTCCAAAAGGTTTCATTGGGGAATCAAATCTTTCGCCCTCCATGATATCCTTGCCGGGGCTTACCTTTCCAGCATTGTAGTCGGCAACAAACAGGTGATTGTAGGTGTAATCGTGCCATTTGTCCCAATGCTTGTACATTAAATCGTTCTCCAACCGGGCATTTGCTTTGGGCAGGTCAGGGAAGAGGTCGTTAACCGTCGGATCGAGTTTTACTTTTTGAACATAGAGAATTTTCTGTTGATCCGGACTGTAAAGAAAACCGGTGATGCCGGATTCAAAATCACTGATCTGTTTAAGGTCTGATCCATCGGGCTCGATCTCCCAGATTTGAGCACTTCCCGACCGTGCCGAGAGAAATCCAAGCTTTTTGCCGTCGGGTCGCCATTGGAGATTGGATTCACGTTCGGGCGATTCTGTAATGCGCCGAACTGTTTTTTCTTGTACATCGGCCAGATAGATGTCGTTGGTTGCTTTATCTTCTGCAATGTTGAAGTAGCTTACGGTGTAGGCAACCAAAGAGCCATCGGGAGAAACTACCCATTCGCCCAGCCGGCCAAATGTCCATAAAACTTCCGGAGTCATTACATCGGAGGTTAAAACTGGGACGTCGGGAAGAGAAAAGCTGGCAGGTTCACCGGATTCTTCGCCGGTACAGGCCATTAGGGCGCTCAAGAGCATCATAGTCAATAATTTTTTCATAGTCGGGAAGGGTTATAAACCGCATGCAAAATAACGAGAAATTATCAGTGCAGCAAATTCCCTGTTGAGGCTTGTTTTTAAACACAAAGTTCATCAGGTGGATTGCCAATTGATAATTGGCCTTTCACTGATGAACTCTTATGCCTCAATGCGTTTTTTGGTGGTTTCGTTCAAACCGCCTAGCCCCCCAATTGATACCCGCCAACGTCAGCTTTAACTATTGCGTATACATTGCCTTCTTGGGGTTTTAGAGGTTGTATCTTTTTGTTGTTGGTGGGTTACTGACTGTAAGCGTATTTGAGTGGTATTTGTCGGGCAACACCCTCATAATCTGTATAGTGCACCACCAGTGGGACTTCGTCGACGCCTTCTCGCTGAAGGGCTGATAGGTGGAACGACACGAAGGCTCTGAAAAGATAGAGCTCGTCGTCGCCATTTCGGTTGTGACGCAATTCCAGAACCACAGGGTCATCTCCCTGTTGCGGCAGCTCTGACTGGGTCAGATTGATAAAGTGCACCTTGTAATTTCCGTAAAAACGGAGGTCGAAATTTAAAAAATGGTTTGGACTTATCCAGGCATCTACAACCCTTATGGGGTCGTTCCCTATACTGTCCTCCATGGCGGGAGTGAGGCTGATGATTGGCTTCGTCAGGATTTTCTGCAATGAATTGATGCGCACATAGTATTCATTCCCTTCATTCGAAATTTTTTTGTCGGCCAAAATTGTGTAGTTGATTTTTACCCGTAAGGGTGATTCTTCAGAGAGAGGCAATTCACCCGCGATGGGGTAGAGTAAAACACCATTGTCGAGGCGGACCAGCGGCGTGCCGGCTTCGGGGTTCTCCAAAACTCCAAGCCCAATCCAAAATTTACCTAGAGAATAGGCATCGTCGTCGTGCTGACAGGATGTCGCCAATAGGGTCAGTATGACCGCAAGAAAAAAATATATTCGTTTCATGAATCAATAATTATTTACCCTTAAGATTCAAAACGAGTGCAAAAGGTTGCGACAGTTCATCGATTTTAGCATTTTTTTTAAATTTTTAAGCCGTAGGAAGATCTTGGCATTTTAGTTGTTATTGAAATATCTATATATTTGCATATTAATTGATCGATTGTTGCATTCCGGTTGCGTTGCTTGAAAAAATGGTCACAAATAGGACACTTCAATCGCTTTTTTACTTTAGCATATTTAAAAGCTTTTTTTACTTTACACCATTTCTCATTTAAATTAGATACATACATGACCGACCAGATATCATCGCTTTCGGAGCTTCAGACCAAACTTAAAGAGGAAGACTCCATTTGGCTTTTGTTGGCCAAAAAAGGTTCTGAGCAAAGCGACTGTGCCATTCAAAACTACCTGACTGCAACTTCTGAAATGGAACATGGACGTTTTCTGTTTGCTGATGTAAGTCAGGTTCGCGACATTCATCCAGTCTATGAGATCAATACGGTTCCGGCGCTGCTTGAATTTGGAAACGGAAACCTTAAAAATGTTTTTAAGGGTTGTCACAACCCCGAACAGTTTAAATCTATACTTGAAAATGCTATTTTTGATGCACGCAACGGCGAAGGTGCTAAACCATCGAGGCGCGTAATTGTTTACTCTACGCCCACCTGTTCATGGTGCACTACCCTGAAAAGACATCTCGATGTCCATCAGGTTCGCTACCGCGAAATTGACGTCTCCAGAGATCAGAATGCAGCGGAGGCAATGGTTAAGAAGAGTGGCCAGCAGGGGGTTCCGCAAACCGAAATCGATGGTCAAATGATTGTAGGTTTCGATAAAAACCGGATTAACGCGCTGTTGGAAATTAAATAGTTGTTGCGTTTTTTTGCTTCATTAAAGAATTACGATTACAAAAGCAGCTCGATCTGCTGTGTATAACCCAATGAATAAATATTAAAACAAGATACAGATGAAAAGAATGATGTTTATTTCAGGACTCCTGGCGTTTCTGATGTTCTCGTGCGGGAATACCCCTGCCGGAAAGGAGCGCCTTGCCGAATCTGATCAGGGTAGTGCCCTTGCCTTGGCCAAGTATTCTGCCTCAGCCGATGGAGGTACCAGACTGCTCGTCAAATCTGACTTTTTAAAAAATGTGTGGAATTATGAGAGCAATCCACAGGAGTGGATTTTCCTAGGCGATAAACCTGCCATAATCGATTTTTATGCCGACTGGTGTGGGCCATGTAAAATAGCAGCACCCATTCTGGAAGAGATTTCTCACGAATTTGCTGGAAAAATAGTCGTTTATAAAATTGACACTGAAAAGGAAAAGGAGTTGGCCGCCGTGTTTGGAATCAGAGGCATTCCTGCCTTCTTGTATATTCCTCAGAATGGCAAGCCCGTAATGACTTCTGGAATTGCCCGCTCAAAGGAGGATACTAAGAAGATGTTTATAGAAAACATAGAGCAGATTTTATTATCCACTAATTAAAAATTAAAGAAAGGTAATCATGAAAGAATTACAGCCTATTAATCAGAATGTACTGCTTGAACTTGCAGAAGTAAGAGCTGAACAGCGGACTGCTTCGGGGATTATTATTCCCGACTCTGCCAAAGAAAAAGAACGAATTGCAAAGGTGGTAGCCATCAGTAAAATTGAAAATGCTGAGATTGCTCCCGGAGATAGTGTTCTTT
>CAYGIQ010000125.1:0-2659 GCA_964349885.1 uncultured Prolixibacteraceae bacterium
GCTTTTAGCTGCACAGCTTGAAGGTCGGAACCAGCATCGGGCTCGGTTAGGTCCATCGACATAGTGGCTCCTGCAGCTACCAGAGGAAGGTACTTGGCCTTTTGCTCCTCCGAAGCAAATTCATTGATGGTCTCGGCACAATCCTGCAACCCCCAGATATTGACAAATCCGGCATCGGCTCGAGATACAACATCTGCAGCCATAATGTAGGGCACGTTTGCAAAATTTAAACCGCCATATTCACGCGGAAGTGCCATCCCCATCAGCCCGCCTTTTATAAGTGCATCCAGATTTAATTGGGTACCGTCGGCATACTTCACCCTTCCGTCGATCACCTCAGGGCCTTGGGCATCAACACCTTCGGCATTTGGCGAAATAATATCTGCACAGATCTCGCCCACCACCTCAAGTACCTTGTCGTAATTATCAATGGCATCCTCGTAATCGAGCGGGGCAAAATCGAACTTGCTCTTATCGGTAAAGCCGTGCTCTTTTAAATGCACAATCTTCTCCATCATCGGATGACTGAGATGAAACTTAAGGTCTCTGTTATCGGTATAAAAATTGGCCATCTTCTTCGTTTTTTAAATATAGTAGCGCTATTTGATGTTGCTGCGGTAGTATTTGATCATCTTGGGGACGATTTCTGCCACATCGCCGGTAATCACATAGTCGGCAATAGCATTGATCGGAGCATCCGGGTCGGTATTTATGGCTACAATCTGAGCCGACTCCTCCATACCTGCCCTGTGTTGAATCTGCCCGGAAATGCCGCAGGCGATGTATAACTTAGGCCGGACAGTAATACCCGTTTGCCCAATTTGTCGCTCATGGGAAGCATATCCCGCATCGATTGCAGCCCTAGAAGCACCAACCTCTCCCCCCAGAACTGCTGCAAGTTCATACAACAATTCAAAGTTCTCGCGCGAACCAACCCCATATCCACCAGCCACCACAACGGGTGTACCTTTCAAGTTGATCTTGCTTTTTTCGATATGACGGTTGAGAATTTCAATTACAAAATCTTCATCTTTAACAACATCAGCCACATCAATGGTTTTAACGACACCTTTGTAGTCAATATCGGCAATCTCTTTCTTAAGCACACCCTCGCGCACTGTAGCCATCTGTGGGCGACAATCGGGATTGATAATGGTGGCAATTATGTTTCCACCAAAGGCAGGCCTAATTTGGTATAGCAAGTCCTTGTATGTTTTTCCTTCCTTTTTATCCTCATGGTCGCCTATCTCCAAACTGGTGCAATCGGCCGTTAACCCACTGTGCAATGCCGACGATACCCGAGGACCGAGGTCGCGACCAATGGAGGTTGCCCCCATTAAGGCTATTTGCGGTTGCTCCTGTTCGAACAACTTAACCAATATCGAGGTGTGAGGAAGTGTCTGATAAGGATCTAAACGAGGATCGTCGGCAATATGCACAACATCAACTCCATAAGGAAACAATCCTGATGCCAGTACATCAACCTTATGTCCTATGAGGACAGCCTCTAAACGGCATTTCAGGGTATCGGCTAGCTTACGGCCTTTCGATAACAGTTCCAGACTTACCTCGGCTACTGCCCCATCTTCAATTTCACAATAAACAAATAGGTTATTCATAGTTGGTTCTTCTATTCAGAAATAATTGTATTATAAGCCTAGCAAACCCATGGTTTGAAGTTGAGGGCGATCTCAACCTACCGCATGACTTTCGATCAGCTCTTTCATCAACCAGTCGATATCCTCGTCAGACGAGCTGATCACCTTCGACGCTTTCGCCATGAGGACTACATTGTCGATCTTCTTTACCTTGGTTGGCGACCCGTTTAACCCAAGCTGCTTAGGATCGGTATCGATTTCGGATACCGACCATTCGGTTATGTTTAAATAAGGCCTATCGTTGTATAAATGGAGGTAATCTTCGTTGGCACTTTGTATTTCGGAAACGGTTTTTGCATGCTTGTACTTCATAATGAGCTTCGCATTGCGGGCACGACAAGCATCTGCAGAACCATTCACAGTAATGAGCAGAGGCATAGGACAAGAAACTTCCTCGACTCCCCTCTCCAAACGTCTTTTGACCACCAACCTACGATCTGATACGTCGAGCACCCTTTCGACATAAGTGACCTGAGGCAAACCAAGTTTCTCGGCCACCTGTGGCCCCACCTGGGCTGTATCTCCATCGATGGCCTGCCGGCCGGCTACAATCAGATCGAATTTCCCCATTCGGCGGATGGCCTGCGCCAATGCATAGGATGTTGCAAGGGTGTCGGATCCGGCAAAAGCACGGTCGCTCAGTAAAATTCCATCATCGGCTCCTCTGAAAAGGCCCTCACGAATGATGTCTGCAGCCCGCCCGGGGCCCATAGTTAGCAAAGTTATTGTACTCCCGGGAATCCAGTCTTTGATCTGAAGTGCCTGCTCAAGGGCGTTTAAATCTTCTGGATTGAATATAGCAGGCAAGGCTGCCCTGTTTACCGTACCATCGGCCTTCATGGCATCTTTTCCCACATTTCGTGTATCAGGCACCTGTTTGGCCAAAACTATAATGCGTATACCTTTCATATTGTAAATGTATTGAGCAGAATCGCAAAAAAATCGACCCATGGAGAGACAGCTGCTCTGCCGATTAAAATGGTTCGCTGGCGATCTATGGC
>CAYGIQ010000125.1:2669-7879 GCA_964349885.1 uncultured Prolixibacteraceae bacterium
GGTCAGGTTTTGAAATTGATATTGGCTTGAATCTTTCAGCATTCCCAACTTACAGACCTTTCGGTCTCCATGCTGTCGAAACTACTGTAGGTGCAAAATTATCATTTGATGCGAAACAGCCAAATAAATGAGAAGGCCAAATGCAATATGCTGCGGTGCAACATTCTCGGCAATTGAGATAAACTACCATTCTTCACCAGATAAATCAGATAGACAAATGATGAACATTTAAACATTACAATCTATAATTCTATCAACTTGCGATTATGCCAAAAAAAGAAGGAGCCATACAGCTCCTTTCCCTTTTCATTGTTATGCTTGTGCCGTGGGGCCTCCAAACCCCATCGGTGGCATCATCGGATCGTTGCCGGAATTAACCGGGATAGGGCCATGTACCCGCTCAAACTTCCCCAGGTTGTCCTGTAAAGCCAGCAGCAGCCGCTTGGCATGCTCAGGTGTAAGAATGATACGCGATTTCACATTCGCCTTGGGTACCCCCGGCATAACCCTCAGAAAATCGAGCACAAACTCGGAACTCGAATGGGTTATAACCGCCAAATTGGAATAGGTCCCCTGAGCGACTTCTTCGCTCAACTCAATATTGAGTTGTGGTTTATTTTGATCTGGTTTACTCATAGTGGATCTCTATTCTTCCTCCTCAACTGGTTCTTTCATATCGACCATCAGATCGTATTCAGTTTTTGAACCAACTACGAGGTTTTTATACTCTTTAAGCCCTGTACCTGCAGGTATCAGGTGACCGCAGATTACGTTCTCTTTAAGTCCGTCGAGGTAGTCCATTTTACCCTGAGTAGCAGCTTCATTAAGCACCTTGGTTGTTTTCTGGAAGGAGGCAGCCGAAAGCCAGCTTCTGGTTTGAAGCGCAGCACGGGTAATTCCCTGAAGTACCTGACTCGAGGTTGCAGGAATGGCATCACGCCCCTCCACCAGCTTCTTATCCTTCCGGCGAAGCAGTGAATTTTCATCCCTTAACCTACGGGCAGAAATAATCTGTCCGGAATGAAGGCCCTCGGCATCACCCGCTTCTATAACTACCTTTTTATTGTAAATCCAATCGTTTTCTGCCATGAACTCATTCTTGTCCACAATCTGCTTCTCAATGAAGCGTGTATCGCCCGGATCTTCAATCTCAACTTTACGCATCATCTGACGAATGATAACCTCGTAGTGCTTATCGTTGATTTTTACACCCTGCATCCGGTATACATCCTGAACTTCATTCAGAATATATTCCTGAACCGCAGTTGGGCCCTTAATCGCAAGAATGTCTGATGGGGTAATGGCACCGTCTGAGAGTGGAGTTCCTGCGCGGATATAGTCGTTATCTTGTACAAGTATCTGTTTCGATAGCTGCACCAAGTAACGCTTAACCTCTCCGGTTTTGGAAGTAATCACAATTTCGCGGTTACCACGCTTGATTTTACCCAGCGAAACCTCACCATCGATCTCAGAGACCACAGCAGGATTAGATGGATTACGGGCCTCGAAGAGCTCGGTTACACGGGGAAGACCACCGGTGATGTCACCAGCCTTGCCCGCAGCACGTGGAATTTTAACCAATACCTGTCCGGCCCTAACCTGCTCTTTGTTGTTCACCGAAAGGTGACCCCCCACTGGAAGGTTGTAGGCACGAATCATTTCACCCTTGGCATTTAAAATCTGAATTGAAGGGTTCCGCGTTTTGTCGCGGGTTTCAATTATTACTTTTTCGTTGTAACCAGTCTGCTCATCCGACTCCTCGCGGAAGGTAATCCCCTCCTCAAGGTTATCGAACTTAATTGTTCCGTCGAATTCGGAGATGATTACCCCATTGTATGGATCCCACTCACAGAGCAACATACCCTTTGATACATTAGCCCCGTTCTTAATATAGAGTTTAGAGCCATAGGGAATGGTATGACTCGACAGCTGTATGTTGGTATTTTTGTCGATGATTTTTAGTTCAGCCAGACGGCTTACTACGATATCAACTTTTTTGCTGTCGCGGTCAAGATATTCTACAGTTCTTAGTTCTTCAATTTCTGCATAGCCATCGTATTTCGACACCACCGAAGATTGGGCTGAGATGTTGCCGGCAATACCCCCAACGTGGAAGGTCCTTAGGGTAAGCTGGGTTCCGGGTTCACCTATCGACTGAGCAGCGATAACCCCTGCAGCTTCTCCGCGTTGAACCTTGTTCCCAGAGGCAAGGTTGCGGCCGTAACATTTGGCGCATACCCCTACTTCAGATTCACAGGTCAGAACGGAACGAATTTCAACACTCTCAATCGGAGAATCTTCGATAATTGCCGAAACCTCTTCGGTAATCTCGTCGCCCGATTTCACAATCAGATCTCCGTTAAACGGATGGTAAATATCGTGAACCGATGTACGGCCAAGAATACGCTCTGAAAGCGATGCCACAACCTCTTCATTGTTTTTAATGGCGGAAGCAATCAGTCCACGTAGTGTTCCACAGTCATCTTCATTGATGATAACATCCTGAGCTACGTCAACAAGACGGCGGGTAAGGTAACCCGCATCGGCAGTTTTAAGCGCGGTATCGGCCAGACCTTTACGGGCACCGTGGGTCGAAATAAAGTATTCAAGTACGGATAGACCCTCCTTAAAGTTGGCAAGAATTGGGTTTTCAATAATCTGCGAAGTGGTAGATCCCGATTTTTGCGGTTTGGCCATAAGGCCCCTCATACCACAAAGCTGACGAATCTGCTCCTTCGAACCCCTTGCACCGGAATCAAGCATCATGTAGATGGAGTTGAATCCCTGTTTGTCGGAACTCAGGGTTTTCATCACCGAGTTGGTGAGTTTGGCATTGGCATGTGTCCAAATATCGATTACCTGATTGTACCTTTCGTTGTTGGTTATGAAACCCATGTTGTAGTTGGCAATAACCTCTTCTACCTCTTCGTAACCTTCGGCTACGATTTGAGCTTTGTCTTCCGGAATGATCACATCATCGAGGTTGAACGACAATCCCCCGCGATATGCCCAATAATATCCTGAATATTTAATATCGTCGAGAAAAGCCACAGTAGCAGCATTCCCAGCCTTTTTAAATACTATAGAAATGATATCACGCAACGATTTTTTTGTCAGCAGCTGGTTGATGTAGCCTACCGATTTGGGCACATGCTCATTGAAGAGTACACGTCCCACGGTAGTCTCAATGATGTGATGAAAGAAATCACCTTTTTCATCCACATCCTCAACCTTTACCTTAATAACGGTATGCATGCTCACGACTCCCTCATTGAAGGCAATCTCCACCTCGTCGGGCGAATAGAAAACCATGCCTTCACCCTTAGAACCCGGGCGTGCTTTGGTCATGTAATACAAACCAAGAACCATGTCCTGCGAAGGCACCGTAATAGGCGCACCGTTTGCAGGGTTCAGTAAGTTATGAGAAGCAAGCATCAAAAGTTGCGCTTCCAATATGGCAGCATTGCCAAGCGGCAGGTGAACAGCCATCTGGTCTCCGTCGAAGTCGGCGTTAAAACCGGTACAAACCAGTGGATGCAGCTGAATAGCCTTACCTTCGATCAATACCGGCTGGAATGCCTGAATTGAAAGACGGTGCAGGGTGGGTGCCCTGTTCAGCAAAACAGGATGGCCTTTCAATACATTCTCGAGAATTTCCCAAACAACAGGATCTTTCCGATCGACGATCTTTTTGGCCGACTTAACGGTTTTCACAATACCTCTTTCAATCAGTTTCCTGATAACAAAAGGCTTATATAATTCGGCTGCCATATCTTTAGGCAGACCACATTCGTGCAGTTTCAGTTTGGGACCTACCACAATTACCGAACGGGCAGAATAGTCGACCCTTTTTCCCAGCAAATTCTGACGGAAACGCCCCTGCTTTCCCTTAAGACTATCAGAGAGTGATTTAAGCGCACGGTTGTTCTCGGTCTTAACGGCATTCGATTTTCTGGAGTTGTCGAAAAGTGAGTCGACAGCCTCCTGAAGCATTCTCTTTTCATTCCGAAGGATAACCTCAGGGGCTTTAATCTCGATCAAACGTTTGAGACGGTTGTTTCGAATAATCACCCTGCGGTACAAATCGTTAAGGTCGGAGGTCGCAAAACGGCCACCGTCGAGTGGCACAAGAGGCCGAAGATCAGGAGGAATAACGGGTACCACCCGCACAATCATCCATTCGGGTTTGTTCAGATTTTTGCTGGCACGGAAAGCTTCGACAACCTGCAGGCGTTTGAGCGCCTCGTTTTTACGTTGCTGAGAAGTTTCGGTATTGGCTTTGTGGCGCAAATCGTACGACAACTCATCGAGATTGATTCTCGAAAGGATGGAGTGTAACGCTTCGGCGCCCATCTTAGCAATAAATTTCGATGGATCGTCGTCTTCGAGATACTGGTTTTCGCGTGGAAGCGACTCCAAAATATCGAGGTACTCCTCTTCGGAAAGAAAATCGAGAAATTTAAGATCTTCCTTAATTCCAGGATTTACCACTACATATTTTTCGTAGTAGATAATAGAGTCAAGTTTTTTTGTAGGCAACCCTAGCAGGTAACCAATCTTATTGGGCAACGAGCGAAAATACCAGATATGGGCCACGGGAACCACAAGGGAGATATGTCCCATGCGTTCGCGGCGCACCTTTTTTTCGGTAACCTCAACACCACAGCGGTCGCAAACGATACCCTTGTAACGGATACGCTTGTACTTACCACAGTGACATTCATAATCCTTAACCGGGCCAAAAATCCGTTCGCAAAATAGTCCATCGCGTTCGGGTTTATAGGTACGGTAGTTTATGGTTTCAGGCTTCAGGACCTCCCCATGCGACCGTTCGAGGATCTCTTCCGGAGAAGCCAGGCTTATCGAAATTTTAGCAAAACTGCTTTTCGCTTTGTTATCTTTTCTGAATGCCATATACGTTATGCTTATTTTATTGAATAAGAACCGGAAACTGGTTCGACTTATTACTCCATTCTCACACTGAGACCAAGACCACGCAATTCGTGCAGCAGTACGTTGAGCGATTCCGGAATACCGGGTTGCGGCATTGGTTCGCCCTTAACAATGGCTTCGTAAGCTTTGGCCCTACCAAGTACATCATCAGATTTAACGGTAAGAATCTCTTGCAGGATATGTGCTGCACCAAAGGCTTCAAGCGCCCAAACCTCCATCTCACCAAAACGCTGTCCACCGTTCTGAGCTTTACCACC
>CAYGIQ010000126.1:0-7753 GCA_964349885.1 uncultured Prolixibacteraceae bacterium
GTATGGAATTGGGGACAACGGGTCTGTTTGAAACCTCCAAAGTGGTTCAATTCCAACAATCCAATCAACCGGTTTTCAATAAAAATTTTGGAATGCTCGCCGGGAATCTGGAAGCATTTATCCATCGGGGGTTTCGGATAGTTCTGCTCACCAGCCAGGAAAAACAAGCCGCCCGTCTGCACGATATTTTTGCCGAGATCAACCGCAATGTGGTTTTCGATCCGGTACCCTTTACCCTGCACGAAGGTTTTATTGATTCCGATCTGCAGATTTGTTGCTACACCGACCATCAGATTTTTGAACGCTATCACCGTTTCAGGCTGCGCTCTCGTAAGCCTCAACGCGAGGCCATAACGCTGAAAGAGTTGGTTATGCTCCATCCGGGCGACTTTGTTGTGCACGTGGATCATGGAATCGGAAAATTTGCGGGATTGGTGAAGACCGAAACCAATGGCAAAATCCAAGAGGCCATCAGGCTGGTATACCGCGACAACGACTCCCTGCTGGTAAGCATTCACTCGCTCCACCGTATATCAAAATACAAGGGAAAGGATGGTACGGAACCTTCGCTCAACAAGCTGGGAACTGCCGCATGGCAAAACCTTAAAAGCCGCACCAAGAGTAAGGTTAAGGATATAGCACGCGAGTTGATAGCCCTCTATGCACGACGTCGCGAAGAACTTGGTTTTGCCTTTTCGCCCGACAGCTACCTTCAGACGGAGCTCGAAGCCTCTTTTATTTACGAAGATACCCCCGATCAGGAGAAGGCAACCCAAGCAGTGAAGGATGATATGGAGAAACCTGCTCCCATGGATCGCCTGGTATGTGGCGACGTGGGTTTTGGCAAAACAGAGGTGGCCATAAGAGCGGCATTCAAAGCGGTGACCGATAGCAAACAGGTGGCTGTTTTGGTGCCTACGACCATTCTGGCCCTTCAGCACTACAAAACCTTTTCTGAAAGGCTTGCCGATTTTCCTTCAAAAGTAGAATACATAAGCCGACTTCGTCCGGCTGCCGACATTAAGGAGGTTCTGAAACAAGTGGCTGCAGGCGAAATTGATATCATTATTGGCACCCACCGACTGGTAAGTGTCGATGTTAAGTTCAGGGATCTGGGTCTGTTAATTATCGATGAAGAGCAAAAATTTGGGGTGGGTGTTAAAGAGAAACTGAAAAGGCTTAAGGTAAATGTTGATACTTTAACCCTTACCGCTACTCCAATTCCTCGAACACTTCAGTTTTCATTGATGGGGGCCCGCGATCTTTCGATTATTCAAACCCCTCCCCCCAACCGATATCCTATCATCACCGAGGTGCATGGGTTTAACGAGAAACTCATCCGCGACGCCATCACCTACGAAGTTGGACGCAACGGACAGGTATTTTTTATTCACAACCGGGTCGAAAATATTCGCGAAGTGGAGGATACCATTCGCCGGATTGTACCAGGTGTTAAAACGGGTATAGGGCACGGACAGATGGATGGTCCGGCGCTGGAGAAGGTGATGCTTGATTTTATTGCCGGTCGGTTTGACGTTCTCATTGCCACCACCATCATTGAGTCGGGTTTGGACATACCCAATGCCAATACCATGATCATAAACCAAGCCCAGAATTTCGGTCTGAGCGATCTTCACCAACTGCGCGGACGGGTTGGCCGGTCGAACAAAAAAGCCTTTTGCTATCTGATTGCTCCTCCTTTGGTCACCCTAAGTCCGGAGGCCCGCCGCCGACTTAAAGCCATCGAGGAGTTCTCGGAACTGGGCAGCGGTTTCAATATTTCGATGCAGGATCTCGACATAAGAGGTGCCGGAAATCTTTTGGGGGCCGAGCAGAGTGGGTTTATCGCCGACATAGGATTTGATACCTATCACCGAATTTTGAATGAAGCCATCCATGAACTAAAAACAGAAGAGTTTGCAGGCCTCTTCCCCCAAGAGAGTGATACGGGTGTTAAGGCATTTCTTAATATACAGCAAGTATCAGATTGTCAGATAGATACCGACCTGGAGCTAAGATTTCCAGATGACTAT
Organism: uncultured Prolixibacteraceae bacterium; assembly: GCA_964349885.1. Lineage (GTDB taxonomy): Bacteria > Bacteroidota > Bacteroidia > Bacteroidales > Prolixibacteraceae > UBA1413. The sequence continues at coordinate 2,034 of CAYGIQ010000126.1, forward strand.
ATCCCAGGAAGTGCCGAAAGGATGATGTTGTACCGAGAGTTGGACAATTTGCAGGATGAGCCGCAACTTTTGAAATACGAGGCCGGACTGGTTGACCGTTTTGGAACATTACCCTCCGAAAGCAAAGAACTGCTCAATGTGCTGCGGTTGCGCTGGAAGGCTATCGGTTTGGGTATTGAACGGATTGTGCTGAAAAATCGGAGAATGATCTGTTATTTCCCTTCCGACCCGCGGAGCAAATACTTCCAGAGCGAGGTGTTTGGTAAGATTCTGATCTATGTGCAGAGCAACCCCCGAAAATGTAAGATGAAGGAGGATGGCAAACTTACCTTAACCATAGAGGCTATAAGCGATGTAGCTTCCTCGGTTGTTCTACTTCAGCAAATAGGGGAGTTGGCCTGAAAAAGGATGCATGCTATGCTTAAGGTTCGGAAGTAGCCATCCGATTAATGGCAAGGTAGTTGGGTTTGATGAAATCGATGCCCTGCCAGCGATCACGTATTTTTATCGAGTGCCGAATAGATTGAATTGTTGCTGATGAATTCGGGCAAAATCTCCTTCATCTTTCGAACCAGGGCAAAAACGTCGGTGCCGACCGAAAGCTCTGCCAATTCGGCGATGCCTCTTTCAACATCCGGTTTTTTAAAGGAAATGGTTTTGGCCCTAAGAATCTTCGGATGATGGGTGGGTAGGGTATTTTCTTCGTTCGAAAGCAACTCTTCGTATAGCTTCTCGCCCGGCCGTAAACCGGTTTCCACAATTTTAATGTCTTTGTCGGGTTCGAACCCCGATAACTTGATCATTTTACGTGCCAGTTCGTAAATGGTGACCGGTTGGCCCATATCAAAGACAAAAATTTCGGCCCCCTGTCCCATCGCACCGGCTTCGAGCACCAGACTGCATGCTTCAGGTATGGTCATGAAGTAACGAATGATTTCGCGATGGGTGATGGTAACCGGTCCCCCCTGTTCAATCTGTTTTTGAAAAATTGGAATCACCGATCCGTTTGATCCCAATACATTTCCAAACCGGGTAGTGATAAACTGCGAATTTTGGTTGGAGAGCGACTGGATATAGATTTCGGCAATCCGTTTGGATGCGCCCATAATATTGGTTGGGTTGATGGCCTTATCGGTGCTTACCATCACAAACTTTCTGACGCCTACATCGAGGGCCAGATTGGCCACGTTTCGGGTGCCCAGAACATTTACCTTCACAGCCTCATATGGGTTGTCCTCCATAAGGGGCACGTGTTTATAGGCTGCTGCGTGATAGACTAAGTGTGGAGGGAACTTACGAAAGATGGATTCCAATCGTGGCAAGTCGTTTACGTCGGCAATTACCGGGGTAGCAAGGTCGGCAAATGGCTTAAGTTTTGCATCGTGGTTGATTTCAAACATCAGGTCGAACAGGGCCGATTCGGCCTGATCGACCAGCACTACCCTTTGGGGTTTGTATTGCAACAACTGCCTGACAATCTCACTTCCGATGGATCCGGCAGCTCCGGTAACCATCACAACGCTTCCCTCAACCTCTCGCTGTACATGGGCATTATCGAGCCTTATCGAATCTCTTTCAAGCAGCTGTTCAAAACGCACCTGTCGCAGTTGTCGCGAACTCAGCTGTCCGTTGATCCAGTTTTCGATAGGGGGCACCTCCTTAACCTGCATTCCCAGTTCAATTGCCTTTTCGATGGATTCGGCCCGGGTCTTTTTGTTCATGGTCTGCGAGGCGATAATCAGCATATCGGCCGGATGTTTCCGGTAAAATGCTTCGGACAGGACCTCTGAGGAGAGCATAACCGGCACCCCTTCGAGCATCTTGCCGGCTTTGTTCTGGTTGTCGTCTGCGAAGGCCAATACCTTATAGTGCACGAAAGGATCGCCCATTAGTGCCCTTCTTGTCATCAGACCAGAGGTTCCTGCCCCGTAAATTATTACCGATTGCCGTTGTGTAATTTCTGTTCGGGCAATACGGGCGAAGGTGGTCTTTACCGAAATCCTGAAGCCCATCAGCAAAAAGTAGGAGAGCATCAGATGTATGATAAGGGCAGCATACGAGGCAGTCCACGGAACTTGAATACCGAGAAGCCTGATCGACACGTTTCCGATGAAAAGCAGAAGGAATGCAATGGCCGAGGCCTGAAAAATTCTGTAGGCATCGTGCAGACCGGTGTGTCTAATAATTCCTGTGTAGGATTGAAACCAGAGAAAGCAAACGAGATAAAAAGAGGTAACTATAATTGCCTGAGGGGTTTCGCGCGCCACGTTCAGGTCCATCAGGTCGAAGTTTAGCCGAATAGACAACGAAATGTAATACGCCAAAAAGATGATTCCAATATCAATTATCAAAACAAGCCAACTCGGCACAAAATGGTGTGAGTAAGCGTTGTAGTAATCGGTAAGGCGCTGCTTTAGACTAACACTCATCAGGTGAATGGGATTAGGTTTTGACCTTATCTTGCAAAATTAAAAATAACTGCTTAATAAACAGCAATTCCAAATCATTTGCCTTAAACAGCGTGTGCCATTCTGGATTATATTTCTGGATTGTGCGAACTTATCCTTTTGAGTAGAGTTGCCTGTGTACCGAAAAACGGATGGCGATATAACCGGCAAGCAAGGTTGCAGTAACAATTGAGGCTGTGCCTAAATTCAATTGACCTGTAAAGTAGAGACCAATGGTTAGGCCATTGAACAGAAATTGTATTGTGGCGTAAAGTCCGGCCACTTTTAGGTGAGGCCATCCGAGGCCATTTGTCATAAGCTGGTAAAGATGCTGACGGTGTGGTTTAAAAATGTTTTCACCCCTGGACAATCTGATTATAATGGTGCTCACCGTGTCGACTCCATAGACCGCAAAGAGGAGAATCCACCAGAAAGTTGCTGTTTTAAGCATAAGTGATACCATTAACCAGGCAAGGAGAAAAGCCATTCCAACGCTTCCAACATCGCCGGCAAAAATTCTTGCCCTCTTGCGGGCGTTGTAATAGGTAAAGATGCCTACCGAGATGGTCATCACGATCAACAATGAATTGGGCAGAAACTCCCATCCTTCGATTCCGGCAGGCAAGTCGGTAACCAGGGGTAGAAGTTTACCCGTATTGTTTAACAACAGAAAGGTTAGCAGTGCAGTGAGGGCATACAACGGGGTAATGCCATTGATGCCGTCCATAAAGTTAAAGGCATTGATCCATCCAATTATCAGAATGTACGCTAAAGGAATGACCAGAGGATGCATCCCGAATATTCCGGCATACCACATCATAAGGCTTACAGCCAGCAATTGGACCAACATACGTATACTTCCCGAAAGGGTGTAAAGATCGTCGATGAAACTTACCAGAGAGATCAACAATAGGGCTACCAAAAAAATGGGCTGGCTTCGGTCGATGAAAAGGTACCAAAGTATAAAGGCGAGCGGAAAGATGATGCCTCCTCCTCGCAGGGTAGGCAAGGTATGTGAGCTGCGCTCACCAGGTACGTCGAGAATATTGTAGCGGCGTGCAAGTCTGAAATATACGAGCAATGCTCCAACAAGGATGATCAGAATGGCGGGATATGGCAGCCAGTTCATAAGGAACAATTGTTTGATGGCAAAGATAGCGTAAAGTGCGTTACCCTCATTAAGTATCCTTTTCTACAAAACCCCGAAGGGTAACCTTCATCCCTTCACGGGCATCGATGGGCATGTGGGTTATTTCAAGGGCCGTTTTTAACTTTTGGTTGGAAACCACATAGTTGCTTGTAAGCTTGTGGAGGCGTTCGCTGGTGAGTGGAAGAAAAAGCCAATCGCCTAGTTTTGCAAGTGTTCTGATTAGTTGGGGCGACAAATTCCATATACGGGGTTTTCGCCCCATGCTTCCGGCGATGAGGGTTATCAATTCGTTGGTCGATAAGGGCTGATCGTCTGCCACCTGATAGATTCCGGGGGCGACTGGTCTTTCGAGCAGGGCTCTAATGGTAAAAACCAGGTTGCCTGATGCAACAAATGAGCGCTGATTGATGAATTTTCCCAACGGCCAAGGTACCCCATGACGCACCATCCGATAGAGCAGATTGAGGTTACCCTTGTTGCCTAGGCCATGGATCATACAGGGGCGTAAAATGTAGAGTTGCCTATCCGGAGGGTCGATTCCTAAAAGGTATCTCTCGGCTGCCAGTTTTGATCGACCGTAAGGAGTTCCGGGAGTTACCGGCCATTCCTCGGTGAGCACACTTCCGTCGACTGTGTCGGCAGCAGCCTTGACGGTACTGAAGAAGATGAATTTCTGAGCGTTGGTGGTAAGAAAGTGATCGAAAATGGTTTGTGTTAGTCCGAGGTTTATAGCAAAGTACTCATTTTCTTGCGCAGTATTTCGGGTGTCGTGTGCTTTACCGGCCAAATGTATATAGGCGTTTGCTGCAGGAAGCAGATGAAGCTCATCCCAGCCGAAGACTTTGTTGGCCGGGAAACTTCCCTCACCTGGAATGTCCACTCCAAAAAGTTCGAAATCTCTATGAAGACTATCGTATAACAGCGAACCTACAAATCCGTTGCAGCCGGTAATTACCACTCTCATCATCTGCAAATTTTAGAGGCAGAAAGATAATGCAAATTTGGGATTTGCCTATTTTGGTCGATTGTAATGGTCTTTTAACCCATAGGATCGGGTGTACAATTTTATTGCTAAACTTGAGACACTTTATCATTCCTTTTAAAATGTTGTAAAACAAATGTATTATGCTTCAAAAGATTTTGTTCGGCACGCTCTCTGTGGCAATGTTACTGGGTTGTAGTCCCTCTCCATCAGAACCAAAACAAAACAGTTCCTTTACCTTTCTCTTTATGACCGACCTTCATTTAAGGCCTGGGGTAGCAGAGCGATCGTTCGAGATTGTGGTAGATACTGCCCTTACCATGAATGCCGATTTTGTGCTTACCGGAGGCGATCTTATTTTCGATGCTATGCGGGGCAATGTTGCCCGCACCGACTCGCTGTACGATCTTTATAAGCGAAGTGTAGCTCGACTCAATATGCCTGTATATCCGGCAATAGGGAACCACGATCTGTTTGGGATCTATGCCGAAAGTGATATCGACTCTACCCATGCTGATTATAAGTTTGGAATGTTCAGACGTCAGTTTGGCGATGATTATTATCACTTTCCACACAAGGGTTGGCATTTTTTTGTTCTGAATGGGTTCGATACCGAGGCGTATCGCTGGGTAGCCAGGTTTGGCAGTGAGCAGTTGCAATGGCTTGTCCGAAAACTGGAGACCATCGGACCCAATGAGCCCATCTGCATAGTGGTGCACGTGCCTGTAGCCACTATGTACGACTATTTCAACACGCGCCAAGACGCCATTCCAGCCGCCGAAGCTGTATATCATGACCACAAAACGTTTATGGACCTTTTCGATGGGCACAACCTCCGTCTGGTGCTACAGGGTCATAAGCACTGGATTGAAGAGATCCGCGTAAGGAATAAAACCAGTTTCATTACCGGAGGGTCAGTGGCCGGGCGTCCTTCGTGGGGGGCAACCCCAAACGGAGAGGAAGGTTTTTTGAAAATTACAGTCGATGGTGAGCAGGCCGATTGGGAGTATATATATTACCAACGAATCACGGAATAAGCATAGTAAGACTTTTTGACCCCATTTTCTTTATCCTGCCGAATAAAAAAGGAGGGGCCAATGTGACCCCTCCCGTTAACAGAAAGCACCGAATTGATTGATTT
>CAYGIQ010000127.1:0-7716 GCA_964349885.1 uncultured Prolixibacteraceae bacterium
GATATTCTCTGGGCTGGGCTGCCGATGTAAGCGAGCGCGGATTTATGTCAAGCAATCGGGGAGTGGCCGTTGTTCCAGCCCGTAAAACCGCCGACATGTCAGACACCGAGCTGAGTCGCTGGGAAGCACTTACCCATCGGCAGCAGGAAGATGAACTCTATCGGCAAAGCGGACCACTGGAGGAGGCCGAAATTACCCAGGAGATGCGCCAGCTGGCCTTCGATAACTTTCAAACCACCGACGATCATGGAATGCACATCATTGGTCTCTCTCGCGATCAGGATGGAAACACGTTTTACAAGATCAAAAACTCATGGGGTAGCTATAACCTTTACAACGGCTATTTCTATGCTTCGCGATCCTATATGGAGTACAAAACCATTACCTTTATGCTGCATAAGGATGGAATACCAGAGCATATCCGTAAAAAACTCGATATCTGAAAAGAATAGTTACCCCACTGTTTTACCGAAAGGTTTTCCTTACGGTTAGAAGCTTACTCTGGCTTATGGCATTCATGCCGGTCGCTATGAGTGCTCAGAGTTACGATTGGTGGTACGACCTGCACGATCTCGACCCAGACAACAACTACTGGAAGCGTATGATGATTATTTCGCCCGGCTACCTTGGTCCCAATGGTCTGCCGGTTCCAGAAATAACTAAGGGAGTGCTGGCACAAAAAAGCTATTTTGCCTTAACAGCAAGCCACCATTTTCACAAAGGCGATCCAACCAACGATGTGTCGGGCCGGATATACCTCCCGTTCGCCAATGGAAAGATTGCCTTTGAGCTGCAGGGAGTAATTTTTGAACAGTACAATTTCAGCGACGAGATTCGCATTGAGCGCCGAGCAAGAGTTTTGGAGGGTAAAGGAACTACGGTAGGAGATCTGTATGTAGTTACCCATGTTCAGCTTTCGCGCAACCGAAGGTTTCCCAACACTGCATTTCGCTTTGCTGCCCGCACTACTTCAGGCGGCGATCTCAAAGCTGCACGTTTTTCAGACCACCCAGGGTTTTATTTCGATTTCAGTTCTTCGAAGGATCTAATGGTAAACAGTCATTTGTTGGTCCGACCCTATGCTATGATTGGATTCCACAGTTGGCAGACCAACTACATTCATACCCTGCAAAACGATGCACTGCTGTATGGTCTGGGCATGGATTGGCTGGCAGGGCCGTGGTCGATTGGGGGAGGGCTATCAGGGTATTCAGGGTATCAGAAATTGAAAGACCGCCCGCAAATCTTATCGGCTAGGGTCGGATACGATTGGGATGTGACCGGAGCTTATATAGACTGGTCGGGTGGTTTGCGCGACTGGGAATACCAAACCGTTCGCTTCTCCTTAGCTTATAAATTCTCAGTAGAATAATGTGCTTGTCATAGCTGATACCCCATCAATGATCAGCATTAGACCAGCGATAAAACGAAAAGCCGATGTATACATTAAAACAAACACCCCATTGATGCGTTCGACTGCCAAACAGTTTTACGATCGGACACAGTTTTTTCTGGTGCCTGCTGCCATCTTCCTAGTAGCATTCGGGGTCTGGCTTCTTGCTTTAGAAAAGGGGGGTGAGGTATTGCTGCTTAATGAACATTCTAAAGATGGGTATGACCCCGTGGTGCTGGCTCTTACGCAGCTTGGACTGGGCAGCATTGGCGTAATTGTAGGGCTGCTGCTGGTGCTCCATAATGTTTATAGCTCAATGCTCACAATGACTTCGCTTGCATGGGTTGGTTTTTTTACTTTTGTCACCAAGAGGATTCTTTTTTTTCAGCATCCACGACCACTTCACTATTTTCTTTATGATGACTTTCCTCGTTTTATTCACGATGTTCCACTGATTTATTACAATTCATTTCCGTCGGGGCATACCATGACCATCTTTGCAATGGCTGCCCTGTTTGCATACCTATCGGGAAGGTCACTATTGGGTCTGGCTTGGTTTCTGCTGGCTGCTTTGGTAGGCCTTTCGCGCATCTATCTGCTTCAGCACTTTGGCGTCGACGTAATCGTGGGCGCGTTGTTGGGCATTATCTCTGCTTTCTTAGCAGTTTACTCAATGGGTAAAGTTATAACGCCTAAAATGCAGAAAACGCTCAATCAGTCGATTTTCCCTCTTATCAAATTGTATCTCCTGCGCTCAAAAGATCGCTGACCAGTGGGTTAAGGGAATGTCTGAATCCAATCGATCGCCGATACCATAAATTGAATTGCTGCATCGCTGTGGGTAAGTCCCGGATAGATTTGGTAGTTCACCAATGAACTGGGAGATCCTGCAGTCGTAAGCTCCTCTTTTAAAGCAGTGGTCATTGAAACCGGAACTGTGTTATCCGCATCGCCATGACGCAGGAAGAGCGGTGTTCCAATCTTCCATCCTGAAATACTATTGTTGGCAAGGGCAGTCCGCACACCGGCGTATCGGGAGTCGGTAAGCAAATGGTTCCGAAAATCTGCAGTAAAGAGATTGGCAATGGAAGTTGTTAGCTGACCATTGATATAACCCTCGTCGCGGGTGCCATCATAAAGGGTTGGAATCAAGGCTGCATAAGGAGGATTAAATATATCGCTGTATGCGATGGCTACAGATTGTGTTTCGATTAGCGAATGGAAAATATACCCTAGATAAGCAGGGGATGTGTATTGTTGTTGGCCAAGCAGATAGCTCGTGAAATTGAATAAATTATAGGGTCCCGATCCGGCGGCCGTGCCTTTGAGTGTCAATCCGGGAATCGGGTTTTTACCTAGGGCTTCCATCAATGCCACCGAAGCCCACCCTCCCTGCGAATAGCCAGCAAGGAAAAGATCGCCACTTAATTTTTTGTTGAGTTCTTCAGCCGAAAGCAGTTCTTTAACAGCTCGGTGCATATCGGTAATGCTCTCAACGGTAGATGCTTTGTGAAGGTATGGGTGCGGAAGATTGGCCGATGCACCAAATCCGAGATAATCTGGAATTACCACTACATATCCCAGCGAAGCCAAAAGTTGCAATACAATCAGTCCCTGGTCGGATGCATTCAATGATGGAGCCCTTGAGGCCAGGGTGTTGGTACCATTTTGGAAGCTCAATACGGCAAATTTATCCTGTGCTCCTGCAATGGGTATGGATACCAATCCGGAGGCTTCTACCTCGTTGCCTTTGAAACGAGTTTTGTACCTGACAGAATACACGACTACTCCATATTTTGCCTGAGTCGAGAGTTTGGGTCCACTCGGAGCGATGGTCTCAACCTGTTGAAAGACAAACTGAACCAGCGGTAACATATAGCTCATTTCCTCGTTGTACTCGACAAGGTGAATGCGTTCGGCTGGATCATCGTCGTCAACAAAAAGATTGCAAGAATATGCAAAAGCCAACAGAATCAACAGAAATAGCTTTCGGAGCAGGTGGAATTTAATCATATTGAGTCGTTGTATATAGCTACGATATAAGTATATACCCTACAAACCCACAACCCTCCAAATTGTTGTTCTGCGGGTTTAATCGGTTTCGTTTTGTTAATTATTTAACCTTCGTCAAAAGTAAATAAATTTAAAAAAGCGTAAAGTCTGAAGTAGCCAGATTGGACTGAAATTATCTGCCGGTTGCAACAACATCTTGATGAACCAATTTCAAAACACAACGATGGGTAGATTTTATTTATTCTTCATTTAGAATTATCAAAATCATAACTTCTTTCCCTTGCACCGTATTGCGTAAATTCATTACTTTTACATCAAATTTAGATTGCTATGTTAAAAGAAAAAGTTTTAAACGCCATCAACGATCAGATCAACGCAGAGCAGTTCTCTGCCTTTCTCTATCTTTCTATGTCGGCTTATTTCAATGAAAAAGGCCTTCCTGGATTTGCCAACTGGATGTTTATTCAGTATCAGGAGGAACTCACCCATGCCAATAAGTTTTTCAAGTATGTGTATGAGCGTGGAGGCAAGGTTGTTGTGAAAGCGATCGATCAGGTCGAAACAGAGTTTAAAGATACCATTGATGTCTTTGAACGCACGCTGAAACATGAACAATATGTTACAGACCGCATTAACAAAATAATGGACGTAGCGATTGCTGAAAGTGATCATGCTACCGTTAGTTTCCTTAAATGGTTTGTCGATGAGCAAGTAGAAGAGGAGGCGAATGCCACAGAAATTCTCGATACCCTAAAGCTGATCAGTGGCCAAGGAAATGGTATTTTTATGCTCGATCGCGAGATGCGTTCTCGTGTATTTGTTGATGAAACGGCGGCAGAAGCGTAGATTACTAAAAAAAAATAAACGATAGAATGGCTGCCTTTTCCGGTGGCCATTTTTTTTACATTCGCAGAATGAAAGAGCCAGTTACCGACTTTCCATTCCATACCGAACTACTTAATAAAATCGGATCGCACTTACCGGAGGAGGCTGCAGAAGAAATTATGGGGGCATATGAATATGCACACGACTTATGTGGTCGCATTCCGCCCGAAGATCAGGAAAAAGTCCTTAAGCATGGCATTGAAGTGGCAGAGGTGGTTGTGGGTGAAATTGGTCTAGGGGGCGAATCGGCAATTTCGGCTCTGCTTTCTCCTGCACTGGCGCAAATTTCCGAGGCAGAAATGGCTTCCTTTCTGCTGGATGTGAAAAAGCGTTTTGGTCCTGCCATTGCAGCCATTTTGGAAGGTATTGGCAAAATCAATGCTTTGGGAACCGGAGCAGCTGAGGTACATTCCGAAAATTTTCGCCGACTGATGCTGGCTCTGGCCGGGGACGTGCGGGTTATTATTCTCAAAATTGCCGACCGCCTTCAATTGATGCGTGAGCTAACACTTAGCCCTAAGGAGGGCTCAGATGCTATTGCCATCGAAACGCAGCACCTATATGCTCCTCTGGCGCATCGGCTGGGGCTCTATAAAATCCATTCTGAGCTTCAGGATCTCTATCTTAGGTTTACGCGCACCGAAGCATGGCAGGAAATTCAAGATCAGTTGGATAAGACACGGCAGGAGCGCGAAGCTTTTACCGCTGAGTTTGTGCGGCCCATCGAGGAGAAATTGCGCAGCCGTGGCTTTCGCTTCGAAATGAAAGCCCGTACCAAGTCGGTCTTTTCTATATGGAATAAAATGCAGAAGCAGAAGGTGTCGTTCGACGAAGTATACGACCTTTTTGCCATTAGGATTATTCTCGGTTCTGAACCCCAAAACGAGAAATCCGATTGCTGGATGGTTTATTCAATCATCACCGACGAGTATCAGACCAATCCGGAGCGACTACGCGATTGGATTACTATACCCAAATCGAATGGCTACGAATCGTTGCATACAACGGTAATGGGGCCCCATGAAAAATGGGTTGAGGTGCAGGTTCGCACGCGGCGAATGGACGAGGTCGCAGAAAAAGGGTTTGCTGCCCACTGGAAGTACAAAGGAGGAAAGGGTTCCAGCGAGTTCGATCAGTGGCTTACCGGAATACGCGAAATTCTTGAGAATCCGGAGGTCAGTGTGGTGGATTTCATCGACGAGTTTCGGAAAAATGTATATAGCGACGAAATATTTGTATTTACGCCTCGGGGCGATTTAAAGAAGTTGCCCCAAGGGGCTACTGTTCTCGATTTCGCTTACGAGATCCATTCCGACATAGGCGATCGCTGTGTCGGCGGGAAAATAAACGACCGAAAAGTTACCATTCGGCAAAAGCTAAAAAACGGCGATACCATTTCGATAGAAACAGCCAACAATCAGCGCCCGAAGTCCGACTGGCTCGATTTTGTGGTTACTTCCAAAGCAAAGAATCGGATCAGGGCTACCCTCAATGAGGCGCAAAAGCGGGAAGCCGACAATGGCAAGGAGATTTTAATCAGAAAGTTTAAAAACTGGAAACTCGATCTTTCAGACGAGGTAATGCGAAAACTATTAAAGCACTTTAGCTTCAAAACGGCAGCTGAACTTTACATTCAAATCAGCAAAGGCAAAATTGATACCCTCGATATAAAAGCTGTGCTTCGTGAGGAGAGCCGTCAAAATGTCTCTTCCCGATTGCAGGAGATTCTTCCTCCAGAGTCGCTCAAGGAGTTGCCTGGTGATCAAGGCGACGACTATCTGATTGTCGATAACAACCTCAGGAACGTTAATTATCGACTGGCACCTTGCTGCAATCCGGTATTTGGTGATGAAATCTTTGGTTTCGTTACCATTCGCGAAGGCATTAAAATACATAGAGTTAACTGTCCGAATGCATTACAAATGATCGAACGGTATCCTTACCGAATCATCAAAAGCAGATGGTGTGATACCACCAGTAAAAGTTCATTTCTCACCTCTCTGTACATAACCGGAGCCGATTCCCTTGGCATCGTTTCAGAAATATCGCACGTGATTGCCAAAGATTTTGGGGTTCAGATGCGCTCCATCAATGTAGAGTCGAATCGGGGTGAATTTCAAGGCAATTTGAAAGTTTTGGTTCACAGCGTTGAACATCTCGATTTTTTAATTCATAAACTTAAAAATATCAAGGGGATTACATCGGTTACCCGAGGCGATACTTAAAGTTATGCGAATACTTATTGCACCCAATTCAATGAAAGGGAGCATCGATGCCTTTCAATTTGCAGATATTGTAGCTGAAGCTTTTCAGTCGGTATCGAATGATTTCGAAATTCGAAAACTGCCTGTTGCTGATGGAGGAGATTATACTGGGCCTGTGCTTAGCCGGGCACTGAACGGCATCTCTGTTTCGGTTGAGACTGAAGATCCGCTTGGCAGGAAACTAAACGCTACCTATTTCAGGGCCGGCAAAACTGCCATTATAGAGATGGCATCTGCCAGCGGTTTCACACTGCTAACTACCAAAGAGGCCAATCCTTGGATCACTACCTCACGCGGCACAGGTATTATGATACAGCATGCATGGCAAAATGGATGTCGCGAGATATTGCTTGGCGTGGGGGGAAGTGCAACGGTCGATGGCGGTATTGGACTATTAGGAGCATTGGGTTTTGTTTTTTATGACCATAAGGGATTCACTCTTTCGGCAACTCCCGAGTCTATGCACCGGATTGAACGTATCGTCATTCCTGCATCGTTGAGTGATTTTCCGAAGATCCGCATCTTGTGCGATGTAAACAATCCTTTGCTTGGCGATAACGGAGCTGCCAAAATATTTGGCCCACAAAAGGGAGCCGACCCCAATTGCGTAGAGAGGCTTGAGTTGGGTTTGACGCATTGGATTTCGGTGCTCGAAACATTTGGGAAGCGTTCATTAAGCCCGATGGATGGAATGGGTGCAGCAGGCGGAATAGCCTCCGGATTGGTGGCATTTCTGGGCGGAGAGATGGTTATGGGGGGCCCCTACATTCTTGATGCGCTTCAAATAGATGACCACCTGTTGTGGAGTCAGCTCGTTATTACAGGAGAGGGGAAAGCCGATGCGCAAAGTCTCTCGCTGAAGGCTCCTATCGCAGTGGCCATGCGGGCCCAGAAGCTTGGTAGACCGGTGATTGCACTTACGGGGGCACACGATTCCAGTGTCAAATATCCTTTCGATGCCATTTTTTCGTTGAGTACTGGCCCGACTTCGCTGGAGCAGTCAATTGCTGATGCACCCCAATTGCTTTATTCGCTTGCTGTGCAAATTGCAAAGCTTCTTAATTATTCAAAACAAATTTGTCGTGAACCAAATAAGTGTTAAAATGTTGGAATTGATGCGATAGATTTCTATTTTTGACAGCGACATGCATACTATTATTT
>CAYGIQ010000128.1:0-7700 GCA_964349885.1 uncultured Prolixibacteraceae bacterium
TGGGCGATCTGTTGATGCCGGGTTATGCCTCTCCCCGCCCCTTCGAGGCCGATATTCTGGTTGATGACCGACTTGATCTATCTCCGTGGGGTATTGATGCCGAAATAATACATACACCAGGTCACTCTGTTGGTTCGCAATCCGTTTTGCTGGGAAGGGAGATTATTGCGGGCGATTGTTTCTTTAACATCAAAGGATTGTCCCATTTTCCACCTTTTGCCGACGACCGGCAACAACTCCTCGACACCTGGCAAAAAATCTTTGATTTGGATGTCGACTTCATCTATCCCGGCCATGGGCCCCGATTTAAAACGGAAAAGGCGAAGGAGGAGTTTCAAAAATTACGTTCAGCATAAAGCGCCAGCTCTCGTCTATTTTCTGAGGTTGGACATACGCATGGGGCAAGGCAACTGAGCGAGCTATCGGAGTTCTACCGTTGTGGTACCGATGTTGTTTCCATCAGCAAAAACGTCAACGGTGTACACTCCCGGCATAAAGGGCTGTCCTTCGTTATCCCAAAAAAGGGCAACAGGCAATTCATTCCCTTCATAGTTTACTTCTCTAGCAGCGGAGTATTGAATTCTAAGGTTTTCGAACTGAAAAAGATCATTAGGCGATTTGCTCAACAGCAATTGATCGGGTCGCATAATGCGCACATAGATGCTTTTTGCCCCCCGTTTCGCCGTAATGTTGCGTGGAAGGGTAAGGCTTACCCTTATCATGGTAGTTCGGTTGGCCGCACGCGTCTCACGGTTTCGGTTGTTAACCCCTTCGGCAAGCAAATCCGTGGCCTCAAGTTGCGCAGCGCGCTGCAGGTTTTGTTCGAGTTGCTGTTTTTGCTGAGAAAGCTGAACGTTTTGCGATTCAACTTGCCTGACTTGCTCTTTTACTTCCAAATTCTCAGCCATAAGAATTTGATTCCGGCGGTTAAGCGAATCAATCTGAACTATGTAGTTGCGCATGATATCGCGCAGGGTGGTTACTTCCCGCTGGTATTGGGTAATGCGTTCGATGCTGAGTTTTTTCGTTTGCTCTACTTCCAGAAGTAGATCCTTAACTTTGGTTTGGGCAACATAAAGTTGCTCATTAATTGTGTCGTTTTCAGTTCTTAATGAGTCGTAGCTGAAAATAATATGACCCAATTCCACCTGTATAGAGTCTTTTTCAGCGGTAATTTCACCTACAATTCTGCGGTAGTCGTTTCGCTGCAAAAAATAAACAACCAGCAATCCTGCCAATAAAAGCGACAGCATTATCACAATAATGTTGTTGCGTCGTTCAGAGGGGGAATTGCCTAGGAAATGCTTTTTCTTATCGTTAATGCCTGCTTCCGACATGGTTAAATGAGATATGATTCATTGCGAAAATACAAACTTTTCGTCGTTTGTGCATATACAGGTCAACCATTTAGTTACACCAACACCGGTTTACTGTGCCAGGGTGAACCTAAAGCTAACACCAATATTGGTATTCGAGGTGGGAAACGAAACCGAAGTTAGCGGCTCGTTGATTACTTTGTCGAAATATACCCTCAGCTGAAATCGATCGCTCAACATATAATCGGCGGTGGTCTTTATCGTAAAGGCACTTTGACCCGCCGTTAGCTGATCGGTATCCTCAACCAGCTGCCGTAGCATGGTCTTGTTTTTTCTGAAAGAGAAGTCGGCCCTGAGGTTGAGATCGTTTGAATAGGCACGCTGGGCATTTTTTGTTTTCAGAATCAGGTCCATGCGGGTAAACCGGTAACCCAGCCCAATAATGTATTCATTGCTGAGGATTTCGGTGATCTGATTGTTCGAGAATGAAAGTGCAATGCTGCGTGCGCGTTTAAGTTCTGCTCTGGTGGTGAGTTCATTCATCCAGATGATATCCATGTTGATAAGGGGGCTGAACATTTCATTGATGCTCACAGAATTGAACTCAAAAGCAGGCAGGAAGTTGTTCTGAATGTCGCGGATGTAGCTGAAACCATCCTCTCCGGTCATGTAGTTGAGGTTGGTCAGGAAAGAACCTACGGTATAACTTGAACGGTAGGAGTGGGTGAAGTTCATGGTGCGCATCACGTTTCCAAGTTTAGGAATCCTAGATACCATACCTTCGTATTGCACCCTCCAATTGGGCCGGATGTACCGCAATGATGGGAACATTCCCAGCGAGACTCGATTCGGATCGGCACCCTGATAGGCTGCTAAGAAAGCAGGAACCAACACTTCAACCGAAGTTGGGCCATACCCATCGGGGAAACTGGTAACCGGATCGGTCTGCGATGGATTGTACAGCGAATTTGTTGGTCGGCTTGCTGCCAATCGGCGCGCAATGACAAGCCGGTACTCCTTGAAGTCATCAAAAGCCTTTGATTGAGGTACTTCAGCTTTTCCAAGGGCAAAAAATGCGGTACTCCAGCTCAGCACCGACATCGAGAAGTTTCCTTGTTCTGTGAGGCTATTGGGTCTGAAGGCGCCCGAGCCCTGATCGTAGTTGTAAAATTCGCTTATGTTATTAGAAATGGAGCGGTCGGCGTTAACATCTATTCGCAGATCGGGCAATGGCTCAACGTTTGCCCGCAGTGTAATGCGCTCATTGCGGTTCATCAGAAAAGGCATGTTGAGCAGTGGGTCGGTGGTTATCCAGCCCCTTTCTCCTGCAGTTTCTGCAAACTGACGGTTCTGCCATCCAAACAGGAATGGGAATCCCGGTGCCAAACTGGAGGCATATTCCTGACCAAACAGACTCTGGTCGGGGCTATAGCTGCCAGTTCCGAAGACTGCAGGCACAGGCAGATAGCCAGGCAATACCGAACCTCCGGTAATGGCATAGTTCACCGACAGCGATCGTATTCCGGTGAGCATGCGAAACGTGAGGTCGACCATGTCGCGAAGCAGGTTTTTTTCAGGTTTTCCAACAACCAGTAAAATCGCATTGTTGGCATTTCCGGTAGGGGTAAATTCAACGTTGTTTCTGTCTATGACTCTTGATATACCTTCGATGGGTGCGCCTTGAATGGTGGTTGCGTTTACGGTAACCTCTTTGAGGTTCAAACTGTGGGTGATGACAATCGGAGATCCCGATTCCATGGGAACGTTGCGTTGTGCATATTGTGGATCGGATTGTTGAACAGCAGTCATAGGGTTGGCTTGCTGCAACCCTCCTGTTTGACTTCGCGTTGCGCCCATGCGGCTGGTTCGCTGGAACTTTTGATCCAGGCTGCGAAAATAGGGCACATAATTGTACAGGGTAGTGAGGTTAATGTTTCCGGTGATCTGAAGGTTCTGGCTGTTTTCGACCAGATTCCCCAGGTTGATCGTATCGGCGGTTATGGCACCAGCCGACCAGTTATATGTACCCTGGTATCGGCTGTTTATATTGATGAAACTGAGGCTTTTAATCTTATTCAGTGGCAAATTGTACGTGGCATTGATGTTGTGACCATACATTACGGGTCGGCCCAATTCACGCAGACTTGCAATGATAGAGTCACGCTTCCAAGTATAATCATCGTCGCGACGGTTAATTCTGCCTTCGGGCTCATCTATGCGTGAGGTTCCACGCGAGGAGAAATCAACTTGCAGGTTTCTGGTTACATCATACCGCACATCGAAAAACCGATTCCACAAAAAGTCTTTTTGAAACGTAGTAGGCAAAATCATTCCCGGATTGGTCACATTCCTGGTTTGCACTTCATTGTACCTGCGGTAGAGGTCGGTTCGGAAGGAGATCTGGGTTGGAAGTGGATAGATGTTAAAGTCGCCCAGCAAAACCAGTGGCCCCTTTTGGAGAAAAGAGACATTTTTAAAAGGTTCGAATAGCTCTGTACGGCTGGTGTAGTTGTATGAAAGCATACCCCGATAAATCCGGTCAATGTTGTATTCGGTGTCGACATTCCGGCGCGAAAGTTCATTAAATGAGTAGGTACCCGCAAAATTGCCCGGACTCCAGAGCCGTTGTCGGGTGGGTTGCAGTGTCTGAGGCTCGACCTTAATGTTGGTAAAATTGAGACTCTTCCGCTCTACCACATCTTGTGCAATGTGGCGAATGGAATCGCGCTCTGAGCGGGAATCGAGAACCCTAAGCGACTCTTCAAGTTTTACATCTGGATTCAGCGGGTTGTATTCCGGACTGCGGTTGCTGCGCGAATAACCGTAGTACATGGGAATCCTTACGCCCGTCTCTTTCGGAAAGAACCTGCCCAAATCGGCCGAAGAGGCAATATCTATCTCGGTAAAGTTATCGAGGCTACGCTCATTGACTTTTTGCTCAATACTTCCAAATCCTGCCGAGCGGTGGCGTCCTGCAACGGTAATCGATCCGAGGTCGGCAAGCCGGGTGGTAACACGGGCATTGGCAGCCCATCCGCCACTCTGGTCGAATTCGGTAAGCCGCAATTCGTTTACCCACACCTCGACCGAAAGCGGTCCGGTATTGGGTGTTGCAGGATTGCGGATTCCCATCATCATTACCTGGATATTGCCTAGGTTGGGACTGCCTTTAACCTTAATGCGGTTTTTCCCATCGTTCCATCCCATATGGGGAATCTCAAATATGTCTTGAATGCGCCAGCCAGAAGTGGCATCTCGCATCCTGGCATCCCTGTCGAGTTTCGCCTGAGTCAGCAGGTCAAGCGGCAGGTTAACGCGGTTGCCATCGGGCCATACCAGATAACGATCGGCCAATACATCTCCGTTGTACCTTCCGGCAGGGGTTAATTTGAGCGGGACCTCATATTCATAGTAGTTGAAGTTGTAATCGGACCCTATCCGGATAAAGAATACAAGATCATCGTCTTTTAGATTGTATCCATCGATGGCTTCGGCATGCACTTCGAGGTTCAAATTTTTATACCTGCGAAAGTCCATATAGATGCTCTTGTAGGCGGCCCTGGCATCGCCTGGATCTAGGTCGACTACCTTTAAGGCAAGTGACTGCTCATTGAGTTTACGAAGCTGTGGGTTGGCCGGATCAATAACTCTGTCGATGCCGGGAGGCAGGATATAGTTTACGGGCGACTTACCCCCATTCTCTTCGATGTTCACTGCCGAAATGTCGAAGCTGGCATTTAAAGATTCCTGACCGTTATCGGCAAGTGTCCGGTTGTATCGGCGCCAGTCGGCCCTAACCAAGTCGAGGGTAGCAAAACGAAGCACTACCGGATCGTCGAAGTCGGTAACAAACATACGAAGGAACCGGATAGACTTAAAATCGCGAATGGATCCAAAGGCATTGTCAAAATCGCGCACTGGAATCTTAAACTGGAACCATTTAACTTCTCCGATTTCACCGTTTCGCAGCTGCACTCGACTCTCCTTTATGTCGTTGATATAATTTTTCCCTAAATGCATATCCTCTTTCCGCAAACTCACTCGGTATTGGTAGTAGCGCTCATATTCATTCAGGGTATTGTCGTTGTTGATATCTTCGATATCGGGTATGGTTGTGGCAGAAGTCGGGTAGGATTCGGGCGACATGGCCGTTGTGGGTGAGTTGCCTTCGAGACCGTTGAACCGCTTGTAGCGCTCCAGTATGCCCAGTTCCTGCTGGTCAAAATCCGAACCACGGTAGTAGTGGTAATTGTCTTTTGAGGGATCGGCTTCAAATTGTTGATACACTTCGGGCGATACAATGCTCCTCAATTCTTCGAGGTAGTCGGCAAAGAAAAGTCGCTCCCTCTCGTCATCCAGACCATCAAGCCCCACATCCTGGTAAATTCGGGAGGCAGGATTGTTGTCAAAAGCGTTCACCAGCGATTGCTGTTTTGGAACTAGCCCCCAGGCGGTTGTATCAACCAGATGCGCTCCATCGGCAGTTGTGGGCAATCCGTTTTCGAATGATTTTCGGCCATCGCGCAAAATATCTTCCGAAACATCCCCTAGGTTAAAATAGAGGTCGCCCCCCCGCAAACTGTTCAGGGTGTCGTATACAAAAGGATCCATGAGCCAGAACTCAATAAATTCGATGTTGGCATTTTCGAAATCGCTGGTCTCAATTTTGCGCATAATCCCTCCCCATCGCGATGAAGGGTTGCGCAACGTTCCGTCCGGATTAATACCTGAAGAGAAGGCAGAGGGTCGGGTATCGAAATTATAAGGACCTTTAACGGAGGGGTAAAATGCGAGATCAAGCACTGGGATATTGGTGGGTTGCCCAACCGGTGATTCTTTGGCCGGAAAGATCTCTTTTTCGAAAACCTCACGTACAAAGTGGTTCGACTGAAGGTCGCGATCGTTGCGGATATGATCGGGCGTTAGAGAGCTATTTCTCAAAAAAAGTGGGTCAATAACATACCATGCCAACTGTGCACGGTTAAAGCCGTAGGCCAGATCGTTCGAAAGATTTCCTTCAGGAAACAGGGTCTGCAGCTGCGGTGTGCTGGCCATGACCCAGGCCTGACGAGATTTCAGATCGATGGATGTTTTGGTGCCCTCAAAGTCATCGATATAGGCAGCTCCATTTTGTCCGATAACTTTTGAATGGCCTGGGATTAAGCGGGCAAACTCAGCCTCGAAATCGATGGAAGACGGCGCCTTGGTGTTGATGAAGGGAAGCTTGTCGATGGCCCGGGTCAAAAACCGGCTATCGGTCGAAAAGCGGGTATCAAGACCCACAATCAGATTTGATATAGGATCCTGACCGTAATTAATTTTTTGGGTAAGAGGGCGTTCCTGCATGTAAAGCATAGCCCCTCCAATATTGAAACGGTCGGAAATCGCAAAGTTGGCATGCGTTCCCAAGAGGGTCTTTCGCTGCATAGAGAAGAGGTCTTCGCTCTCGGTGGAAATCTGTATGGGCGTTCCGGCTTCGAGGAGCCCTTGGTTGATGATTTTTACACGCCCCAAAGTGTAATCGACCGTATAATCGACATTTTCAATCAAATCCCGACCACCGGCAGTAACCCGAACCGATCCACGCTGAAGGTTAAAGGTGTTGAGCATGATATCGGAGCTGGAAGCTCCTTTATAGCTGCCGGCAATGACAAATTTGTTCCGTTCGGCATCCTGCTCGGCGATGGTCCGAGTTGAATCGTACAAAGAACGAAATACATATTTATCGATCAAAGCAGGATCCTGAATGGAATCGGCCAAGGTTTTTCCGAAGGGCTCCAGTACCGGAAAAATAATGCGCGCATTGCCTGAGCGAACCGTAACGCCCTCGATGTAATCGAATAAACCATCGGGGTAGGGATCAAGCTGTTTGTTGAGGTTGTCGAGATTAAGTACCCGCAAAAGTATACGGCCATTGAGCCGCCCTTCGGGAATGTAGTTGATGTAGGTGCCTGTTGAATCGTTCTGATAGAGAACATTGAGCATGAAATCTTCGTTCGAAAGCTGGTAGGCATTCAGGTTGTAAACGTTCTTCATCATGAGGTCCCAAGTTGGGATGCCGGGCGAAAGATTGGTACCCTTCAGCAGCTTTAGATAAAGCGTTTGTGGGGCGTCAATTCCATCGGTGGAGAATTCGCCTACCTGAAAGACCTGACCATCGACGGTGTAATTGAAGGCAACTGCCAGTACCTCATCGGTATTCAATGCCGTATTCAGCGAGATGTATCCCAGTCGCTGATTTACAGTATATTCGGATGGGGTAAGTCGGCGAGCCTGCTCTACCTTCTCAAAATCACGACCTCCCTGAAACCCATCACCAAAATGCGACATCAAAGAGGTTATGCTTTGTGCTTGGCGAGCAGCAGAATAGTTGTTGGCAAAAGC
>CAYGIQ010000129.1:0-7659 GCA_964349885.1 uncultured Prolixibacteraceae bacterium
GAAAATGGCTGGAATTATTGGAAAAAAAATCGGAATGACATCCGTATTCAGTGTTGAGGGGAAGAATATCCCATGCACTGTGATTGAGGCCGGTCCCTGTGTAGTTACACAGATTAAAACCGTTGAGAAAGACGGCTACCATGCGTTGCAACTTGGGTTTGGCGAAAAGCGTGAGAAAAGCGCTACCAAAGCCGAGTTCGGGCACTGCAAGAAAGCTGGAACCACCCCAAAGATTAAAGTGGCAGAGTTTAAAGACACCTTCAAGGAAACCTTTGAGCTGGGCTCTGTAATCACTGTTGGAATTTTTTCTGAAAACGATTATGTTGATGTAGATGGAATTTCAAAGGGTAAAGGTTTTCAGGGGGTTGTAAAACGCCATGGTTTTGCTGGTGTTGGCCAAAGTACGCACGGTCAGCACAACCGTTTGAGGGCTCCCGGGTCTGTGGGTGCTTCGTCTTATCCCTCAAGGGTTTTTAAAGGTATCAGAATGGCCGGTAGAATGGGTGGCGACAAGCTTACCATCGAAAACCTGTTAGTATTAAAAGTGATTCCAGAACAGAATCTGATCATTCTGAAAGGTTCAGTTCCGGGTCCCAAAGGTTCTATCATCTCAATCAGAAAGCAATGGAGCTAAGTGTATTAAATATCAAAGGAACAGAAACAGGAAGGGTGGTCACACTGAACGACCAGATCTTCGCCATTGAGCCCAATGATCACGCTATTTACCTCGACGTAAAGCAATATTTGGCCAATCAGCGGCAGGGAACACATAAAAGCAAGGAGCGTGGCGAAATTGCTGGAAGTACCCGCAAGATTAAAAAGCAAAAGGGAACGGGTACTGCCCGTGCTGGAGCAATAACCTCACCTGTTTTTGTAGGTGGTGGTCGTATTTTTGGTCCACGCCCCCGTAACTACAGCTTTAAACTCAACAAAAAAGTAAAGCTGCTTGCCCGCAAATCGGCCCTCACCTATAAGGCACAAAACAACAACATTTTGGTGGTAGAGAATTTCAATTTGGAAGCCCCTAAAACCCAAGAGTTGTTGTCGATTGCCAGCAACCTCAAAATATCTGATAAAAAGTCACTTTTCGTTTTACCGGAAGAAAATAAAAACCTATATTTGTCCTCCAGAAATTTGCAGGGGGTTACGGTTGTAACAGCTTCAGAATTAACGACTTATCAGATTCTCAACGCAAAATTTGTAGTTGTTTTCGAGGGTTCGGTTGAGAAAATTGAAGAAGTGTTTAAGCTTTAAGACCTTTAGTAAGATGAGTATATTAGTTAGACCCATAGTAACCGAAAAAATGACTGCACAGAGCGAGCGGTACAACCGCTACGGGTTTGTGGTCGATAAGAAGGCTTCGAAATTGCAGATTAAAACTGCCATTGAGTCGCTTTACGGTGTAACTGTAGATACAGTAAACACCATGATCTATGGTGGCAAGCGGAAATCGCGTTTTACCAAGTCGGGAGTGATTTCCGGAAAAATGAATGCCTATAAGAAGGCAATTGTTTCGCTTGCTGAAGGAGATAGCATCGATTTTTACAGTAATATTTAATAATAAACAATGGCAGTAAGAAAATTTAATCCAGTAACACCGGGTCAGAGGCACAAAGTTATCAGTGCTTTTGATGCCATTACTGCTTCTACGCCTGAGAAATCATTGTTAGAGCCCCTGCGGAGAACTGGTGGTCGCAACAACCAGGGCCGCATGACAATGAGGTATATAGGTGGGGGACACAAGCGGAAATATCGTATTATTGATTTTAAACGAACCAAGGACAACGTTTCTGCGACTGTCGATTCCATTCAGTACGATCCCAACCGTACTGCCAACATTGCACTGCTTGTATACGAAGACAGTGAAAAACGCTACATATTGGCCCCCAACGGTTTGAAGGTTGGTCAAACAGTAGTTAGTGGCAGCGGTATCGATCCTGAAATTGGAAACACCTTACCCCTTTCAGATATACCACTTGGCACCCTTGTTCACAACATTGAGCTTAGACCCGGACAAGGGGGTGTTATGGCACGTAGTGCAGGAACTTATGCTCAGTTGACCTCACGGGAAGGCAAGTATGCTACTCTAAAACTTCCTTCCGGCGAAATCCGAATGGTACTTGTGACCTGCCGAGCAACGGTAGGTATTGTTGGAAACTCCGATCACATCCTCGAGAAATCGGGCAAAGCAGGCCGCAACCGTTGGCTTGGTCGTCGTCCGCGTACCCGTGGTGTAGCTATGAACCCGGTCGATCACCCAATGGGTGGTGGTGAAGGTCGTGCTTCAGGAGGACATCCTCGTTCACGCAAAGGTTTGTTGGCCAAAGGCTTCAAAACCCGCTCGCGGAAGAAAGCATCCAGCAAGTATATCTTAGAACGCAGGAAGAAATAATAAAAAGTAGTTAGTATGAGTCCTTCGTTAAAAAAAGGCCCTTTCATTGCTTATAAGTTGGAAGCCAAGGTTCTGGCGATGAATGAAGCCGGCAAAAAGTCGGTCATCAAAACCTGGTCTAGGGCATCAGTTATTTCACCTGATTTTGTAGGGCACACCATTGCGGTGCACAACGGAAATAAGTTTATTCCGGTGTACGTTACCGAAAATATGGTTGGGCATCGTTTAGGCGAATTTGCACCTACCCGTACATACAGGGGACATGCCGGTAACCGCAAATAGGCATATTTGAAACGCTAAAAATTAAGTACAATGGGTGCCAGAAAAAGATTAGCAGCTGAAATACGCAAAGAAGAAAAGAAACAACAATATTTTGCTGTTTTACGTAATTGCCCCACTTCCCCTCGAAAAATGCGGCTTGTTGCCGACTTGATTCGGGGAATGGAAGTTAACCGCGCACTGGATGTTTTGAAATTTTCATCCAAAGAGGCTTCACAACGTGTTGAAAAACTCCTTATGTCGGCCATTGCCAACTGGCAAACCAAAAACGAAGGAGTTCGCATTGAAGAGAATACCCTCTATGTAAGCCGGATTATGGTAGATTCCGGACGTATGCTGAAGCGCCTTAGGCCCGCACCACAAGGTCGTGCCCACCGCATCAGGAAACGTTCGAACCACGTTACCATATTTGTAGATAAGAAGAGTGAAGCAGTTGTAGAAAACCTTAACTAATAGTAAATGGGACAAAAAGTAAATCCGATTTCAAATCGTCTGGGTTACATCAAAGGATGGGACTCTAACTGGTTTGGTGGTGATAACTATGGCGATAAGCTTGTCGAGGATTTCAAAATTCGTGAATACCTCAACGAGCGTCTTGCCAAAGCAAGCATCTCGAAGATCATTATTGAGCGTACCTTAAAGCTTGTAACGATCACCGTCCACACCTCACGTCCTGGTATTATTATTGGCAAAGGCGGACAGGAAGTTGACAAACTCAAAGAAGAACTCAAGAAGGTCACCAACAAGGAGATTCAAATCAATATTTTTGAAATCAAAAGACCTGAACTGGATGCACACATTGTGGCCAGCAACATAGCGCGTCAGATTGAAGGTAAAATTGCCTACCGACGTGCTGTCAAGATGGCTATCGCATCGACTATGCGTATGGGTGCCGAGGGTATTAAGGTGCAGGTTTCCGGTCGATTGAATGGTGCCGAGATGGCCCGTTCTGAGATGTATAAGGATGGCCGAACTCCCCTGCATACCCTTCGTGCTGATATCGACTATGCATTGGCGGAAGCCCTTACCAAAACCGGTCTGATCGGTGTAAAGGTCTGGATTTGCAAAGGCATGGTATACGGAAACCGCGATCTTTCTCCCAACGTTGGCAGCAGTGCCAAGCAACCGCGCAGCAATGCAGGTGCACCTCCGAGGGGTAATGCCGGTCGAAAGAGAAAAAAATAGAGGTTTAACTCGCTAGAAAAATAAGAGATGTTACAGCCGAAAAGAGTAAAATTCAGAAGAGTCCAGAAAGGTCGCATGAAGGGTAACGCCCAACGCGGAAACCAGCTGGCTTTTGGCTCATTTGGAATCAAAGCGTTGGAAGAGACCTGGATCACCGGTCGTCAAATTGAATCTGCTAGGGTAGCTGTTACCCGTTTCATGCAGCGTCAAGGACAGATTTGGATCCGTATATTTCCCGATAAACCTATTACCAAAAAACCCGCCGAAGTTCGAATGGGTAAAGGTAAAGGTGCCCCCGAAGCTTTTGTAGCTCCGGTAACCCCGGGTCGCATTCTCATCGAAGCCGATGGAGTGCCCTACGAAACAGCCAAAGAGGCCTTGCGTTTGGCAGCACAGAAACTGCCTATTACCACCAAGTTCGTCGTAAGACGTGATTATGTCGAATAACTAAAGATTTGATTGATGAAAACGTCCGAAATAAAAGAACTGACGAATAAGGAAATTGCAGAAAGGTTACAAACTGAGCAGGAAAACCTGGTTCGTCTAAGACTGAACCACAGTGTTTCGCCGCTGGATAATCCATTGAAAATTAAGGTGTCCCGTCGCAATATTGCCAGGTTGCAAACAATGCTTAGGACCCGGGAGTTAAACGAAACTAAAGCGTAATTCAGCGATGGAAGAGAATAGTGTAAGAAGTCTGAGAAAAGAGCGTATCGGTGTAGTCGTAAGCAACAAGATGGACAAAACCATCGTTGTGGCCGAACGGCGTAAAGTAAAACACACTGTATACGGAAAGTTTTTGAATAAAACTACCAAGTTTTATGCCCACGATGAAACCAACACCTGTAGCATCGGCGACACCGTAAAGATTATGGAAACCCGCCCGTTGAGCAAAAAGAAGTGTTGGAGATTGGTTGAAATAATTGAAAAGGCTAAGTAATCATGATACAACAGGAAACAAGATGTCAGGTAGCTGACAACAGCGGAGCCAAAGAAGTATTGTGTATCCGTGTGCTTGGCGGAACCCGCAAGCGTTACGCCCGTATTGGCGACACCATTGTGGTTTCTGTTAAGAGTGCCATCCCTGGCAGCGATGTCAAAAAGGGAACTGTTTCGAAAGCTATTGTTGTTCGTATTAAAAAGGAGACCCGCCGGCAGGATGGATCCTATATACGTTTTGACGACAATGCAGTTGTTCTGCTGAACAACTCGGGCGAAATGCGCGGAACCCGTATTTTCGGTCCGGTTGCCCGCGAGCTTCGCGATCAGAATATGAAAATCATTTCATTGGCACCCGAAGTACTTTAATAGATCCATACGATGCAAAAGAAGTTACATATCAAAAAAGGTGACACCGTACAGGTGATTGCTGGCGACGACAACGGCAAAAAAGGCCGGGTGCTCGAAGTTATCCGCAAAACCGACCGTGCCATAGTGGAGGGTGTTAATATCATAAAAAAACACACCAAACCCAATACTGAGTATCCTCAGGGAGGGATTGTTGAAAAGGAAGCACCCATCCATATTTCAAATCTAATGGTAGTCGATCCCAAAACGGGCGAATCTACCAGGATAGGCCGGCGGTTGAATGAGAGTGGAAAATTAGTTCGTTATTCCAAAAAATCTGGAGAGGAGATCAAGTAATGGCTTACATACCAACCCTTAAGACGAAATATAAGGAAGAGATTGTACCTGCCCTGACCAAGGCGTTTGATTACAAAACGGTTATGGAGGTACCCCGAATCGAAAAGATTGTCCTCAACCAGGGCGTTGGATCTTCCATCGCCGACAAAAAGATTATTGAGGTAGCGACCGAGGAGATGACAATGATAGCTGGTCAGAAGTCTGTTCAGACCAAATCAAAAAAGGATATCTCCAATTTTAAACTGAGAAAGAAAATGCCAATCGGCGTGCGCGTTACATTGCGTCGCGACCGGATGTATGAATTCCTCGACAGGCTCATTTCCGTAGCACTGCCACGTATCCGCGACTTCCGCGGGGTGGAGGGTAAAATGGATGGCAGGGGGAACTATACCCTGGGTATTCCCGAACAGATTATTTTTCCCGAAATCAACATCGACAAGGTGAACAAGATCAACGGGATGAACATCACGTTTGTTACTACAGCCAATACCGATGAAGAGGGTTTTGCCCTGCTGAAAGAAATTGGTATTCCATTCAAAAACGTTAAAAAGAACTAGGCTATGGCTAAAGAATCAATGAAAGCACGTGAAGTAAAACGTGCCAGAATGGTTGAGAAATATGCAGAGAAGCGTGCCAAACTTAAGGCCGAGGGCGATTATATTGGCTTACAAAAGTTGCCCAAGAATTCCTCACGTGTTAGACTCCACAACCGTTGTAAACTTACCGGCAGGCCAAAAGGCTATATGCGCCAGTTTGGCATCAGCAGGATCAATTTCAGAGAGATGGCATCGTCAGGTTTGATTCCCGGTGTAATTAAAGCCAGTTGGTAATTGTATTTTAATCGAAACAGAGATGAGTAAAGTTACAGATCCGATAGCAGACTACTTAACGCGCATGCGGAATGCCATAAAGGCAAACCACAGGGTAGTCGACATACCTGCATCCAATATCAAAAAAGAGATTACTAAAATTCTCAAGGATAAAGGCTACATCCTCAACTATAAATTTGAGGACGAGGTTAACTTTCAAGGGAATATTAAGATTGCCTTGAAGTACAATCCCGAGACCAAGATTTCGGCCATCAAATCGCTGAAACGTATTTCGCGTCCGGGTTTAAGGAACTACTGCGATAATACCGCAATCCCCCGTGTTTTGAACGGTTTGGGTATTGCTATTCTATCGACCTCTAAGGGGGTAATTACCGATAAGGAGGCCCGCGTCCTTGGAATTGGCGGTGAAGTATTGTGTTACGTTTATTAATTTAGGAGGATTACCATGTCAAGGATAGGAAAACTACCGATAGAGCTTCCGGCCGGCGTTAAGCTGACGGTGGGCGACGACAATACGGTTACCGTTAAAGGTCCTCTCGGCGAATTAAGTCAGAAGGTCGATAAAGCCATTACCGTTACCATCGAAGATAATACCATTACATTTTCTAGGCCAAGCGATCAGAAACAGCACCGGGCTCTGCATGGTTTGTACCGTGCGCTGGTGAACAACATGGTTGTTGGCGTTACCAAAGGTTATGAACTGAATATGGAGCTTGTAGGGGTTGGTTTCAGGGCTGAACAATTGCCCAACAATGTAATCGACCTCGTACTGGGATATTCTCACCACACCTACATTCAGCTGCCCCCCGAAGTGACTGTCGAGGTTAAGGCTGAAAAGCGTAGCAATCCTTTCATCAAGCTTACCTCGATCGACAAACAGTTGATCGGTCAGGTTGCTGCCAAGATTCGTTCATTCCGTGCACCCGAGCCATACAAAGGCAAAGGTATCAAGTTCGTTGGAGAGCAGCTGAGGCGTAAAGCTGGTAAATCTGCAAGTGTTAAAAAGTAAAAATTAGAAGCTATGTCTTTAACCAAGTTAGAAAGACGATACAGAATAAAACAACGTATTCGTAAAATTGTCTCCGGAACCACCGAAAGGCCCCGGATGAATGTATACAGAAGCAACAAGCAGATTGCGGTACAATTGATCGACGATTTGCAGGGGGTAACCTTAGTTGCTGCCTCTTCGCTCGATAAATCTGTCATGGCTGCCCTTGGAACCAAATCCGAAAAGGCTGCTCTGGTAGGTAAACTCATCGCTGAGAAGGCGCTAGCAGCTGGTATCAGCTCGGTAGTTTTCGACCGCAACGGATATCTTTATCATGGTAG
>CAYGIQ010000130.1:0-7591 GCA_964349885.1 uncultured Prolixibacteraceae bacterium
GCATCCTATTCCGAAGAGAATATTCCGCTTAAGCCCCGTCACTTTTTCCCCATCTCGCTAAGAGGGGTCGAAGACAACGATTACGCCATGGTGATCGGTTATCCGGGAACCACCAACCGCTACCGCACCTCAACGGAGGTTGCCTATACCATGAATGCCACCAACTCCATTCGAGTGGATGTGAGAGAGAAAAAACTCGATATTATTCGCGAATATATGGCCTCCAGCCAGAAAGCCCGAATTCAATATGCCAATAAATTTGCTGGCAGTTCGAATTATTATAAATACAGCATCGGCCAAAACCAGGGCCTTATCAATCTCAATGTAATTGCCGAAAAAAAGGCACAGGAGGATGCCTTTTTACAATGGGTAGCCGGCTCCCCTGCCCGAAAGGCAAAGTATGGTGAGGCTCTCAACATGATCAATGCTGCTTTTGAGGAGATTGAAGATGAGGTTGCTCAGGAATACTTATCTGAGGCACTTATCCGGGGTCCCGAGATCTTTATGTTTGCTTTCCGGACAAGGGCATTGTACAATCTTCTCGACAATCCGGCTCAGAACAAAGACCGGATTGAGCAAATTGCAGCCAGTATTGAAGCGTCGCTCGATGAATTTTACAAAGATTACGATGCCGCCACCGATCAGAAGCTGGCCGCTACCCTGATGCGACTCTATGCCGAACGCACCTCTTCGAGATTTCATCCTTCATTTTATGGCACCGTTTATGGTAAATTCAAGGGCGATTTCGACAAATACGCGGCACAAATGTTTTCTAAGTCTGCATTTCCGCAGCGTGAAAAACTTTCAGCCCTGTTGAAAAACCCCTCCAAAAAGGCATTCGACAAGGATTTGGCATTTGTTGCTTCGGGCGATGTATTTAAAATGCTAAGTCAGATCGGTGAAGAGACCCGCAAAACATCTGCTATGCTTGAAGAGGGACGACACCTTTGGGTGGCAGGATTGTTAGAAATGCATTCTAACAAAACCTTTTATCCCGATGCCAACTCCACCATGAGGATTACCTATGGGACGGTGGGAAGTTATCAGCCACGCGATGGGGTCCAGTATTTGGCAACCACTACCGTTGATGGTTATCTCGAGAAAGAGATCCCCGGCGATGCGGAATTTGATGTTCCCGCCCGAATGAAATCACTGATTCTGGAAAGAAATTTTGGACGATATGCCGATGCCAATGGTGATCTGATTGCTTGTTTCATTAGCAACAATGACATTACGGGGGGAAATTCCGGTAGTCCTGTCCTCAATGCAAGGGGAGAACTTATTGGGTGTGCCTTCGATGGCAACTGGGAAGCTATGAGTGGTGATCTCGCTTTTGAACCCGATATTCAACGTACCATAAGCGTTGATGCAAGGTTCATTTTGTGGGTAATTGATATTTATGCCGGGGCATCGCATTTGATTGACGAAATGACCCTTGTCGATTAAGAAAAATTCGGCCAATAGATAAGGCTTCACGGGGGATGGCGCATCCTGCCACCCCCCGTTATTTATTTTTACCATGTCAACATCAGTAACCATATATACCGACGGCGCCGCACGTGGAAATCCTGGACCCGGTGGGTATGGGATCGTGTTACAATCGGGGAAGCATTATAAGGAGCTCTCGGGGGGTTTCCGGTATACCACCAACAACAGGATGGAACTACTGGCTGTAATCATTGCGCTCGAAAGTCTCAAAATTGATGGGTGCCTTGTTACGGTATATACCGATTCAAAATACGTTGCCAATGCTGTTACCAAAGGTTGGCTTCAGACATGGGTTACCAAACGGTTTAAGGGTAAAAAAAACAGCGATTTATGGCTCCGCTACCTGCAGGCCGCATCGAAGTGTGAGGTGAGATTTATATGGATCAAGGGCCACAACGCGAATCCCTTGAACGAACGATGCGATGCACTTGCAGTAACTGCCTCTTTAAAGGCAGGATTACCTGAAGACTCCGGCTATACTGAACAGGAAATTTTGTAGGGTGCGCTATCGCTTGTTGATGTTTCCTCCCGAAGAAGAGGAGGAGTTTATTTTCTTGGGCGTACCAAAGTAGAAGATATTTCCCCCACTCGATGCATTTGCGGTAAGCTCCCGCATGGTATTGACCCAAACATTTGAACCACTCGAAACACTGATGTCGGAAAATTCGGTAGTGAAATCTTCAGCCTTTAGGTTGGAGCCTGAGGAGGTTCTGGCTACCAGCCTGCTGGCAGAGCCAGTTAAGTGGATATTAGCTCCGGAACTACCTTGTACTTCCAATTCCGTACCTTCAATGTCGATTTTTATAGATGAACCAGCCGAGGCACGCAAATAGAGGGTATCGAAGAAAAGGCGATTGTCGGAGAATGCATTGCTCCCGGCAGTTGTTCTGATTTCCCTGAGTCCCGGGCAAGTAATTAGAACTTTCTTCTCGGTAGAACTCCAAATATTCCCTAAAGTTTTAATCAGTAGGGTGTTGTCTTCAACAGTTGTTTCGATAAGTTCGTGCAGGTTTTGGTCGGTAACCACCACTACTTTTTGCTGGCTTCCTTCAACAAAATAGACATTCATTCCGCTGGTTACCTGAACTGCATTAAATCCTGGAAGTTCGCGTTCCAATGACTCTACTATACCGTCGCCCTTTACCGAGCTACCTATAAACAGACACGATGATAACATTGAAGCTGCAGCGAATAGAAATAGAGTTCGGGCAATCGGTTTCATCTTTGCGGTGGTTTTTAGTTTCAGACTGATATCAAATGTAGTAGCCTATTTACGGAATGCAATTCAACTTTAGATAAATGAACGGATTTTGCCGGTGAATGGCGATATAGTCAGATGTTATGGTCTGACCTATTTAGTTTCGACTATAGTGTCGCTCAAAATTTGTCACAATTACAATGGCATTTTTGATTTTTTGTAAGTGCTTTACTGTTAGGGGTTATCTTTTATTATAAAATTGGTTTCTTTGTAAACAATCAGAACATAGTCATTGCCGACCTGTAGGGCACGCAGCTTATGTTTTCACAAAATATGTATACTATGAAGTTTCTCAGTCAGGTCTTTTCCAACACACCCAAAATATTGCTGTTGATTGTACTGTTTTCGGGAGGATCTATTTCATCTACGCAGCGAACGGTGTCAGATGCTGAAGTTATGCGGGTTCACCAGCAGGCCCTAACGGTCGATACCCACGTGGATACACCAATGAACATGCTGGGTTACGGATTTGATGTTGGCAAGCGGCATACTACAGGCGATGTCGATCTGATCCGAATGAAGGAAGGCGGATTGGATGCCATCTTCTTTGCTGCCTTTGTCGGACAGCGTCCACGCACTCAGGAGAACTACCGCGAGGTTTATAAGCTCGCCCACGATCTCATCGACACCACTATTGCCCAAATCAACCGCTACAGTCATCTGGCCACCATTGCCTTAAATGCCAACGATGCTGAAAAAATTAGCAGAACCGGAAAAAGGGCCATATATATTGCATTGGAAAATGGTTTTCCATTGGAAAAGGATCTCTCCCGGGTGGCAGAATTTTACAACAAGGGGGTTCGTTACATCACCCTCAGCCACTCTTTCCACAACGACCTGTGTGATTCTTCTTCCGATCGGGCACCTGCTGAGCACAATGGACTTAGTCAGTTTGGAAAGGAGGTAGTTGAAGAGATGAACCGGCTGGGCATTATGGTCGATGTGTCCCATATTTCCGACAAAGCCTTTTACGATGTTGTAAAGGTTAGCAAGGCTCCCATAATTGCTTCTCACAGCAGTGTTCGAGCACTTGCACGCCACGACCGCAACATGACCGACGATATGATTCGTGCGCTGGCCAAGAATGGTGGAGTAATACAGCTTTGTATGCTCTCCGACTATGTTAAAGACCCTGATACCACCACCATTCGCTTTCAGAAGGAGCAGGAATTGCGTGTTATTTACAATCAGTCGTGGGATACCATGAGTGATGCCGAGAAGGACGATTGGCGCCGGAAACGTGCAGAAATCAGAGAGCAGTATCCCCGAAAGCTCGCCACGGTTGCCGACTTTGTTAACCATATCGATTATGTGGTAAAGTTGGTGGGCATCGACTATGTAGGTATTGGGAGCGATTTTGACGGCGGCGGCGGACTGGAAGATTGCCGCGATGTAAGTGAGTTTCCCCTTATAACCAGGGAGATGTTGTTGCGCGGTTATTCTCAAGAGCAGATCAACAAAATATGGGGAGGTAATTTTATGAGGGTGTTTCGGGAAGTTGAAGCCTATGCTTCAACGGCAACCAGATAGTTGTTTTTGCAGCTGGTAGAATTCCCGGTAGCTTATCAATTCAACGCCCTTTTTCAAAAGGGCATCCTTGATCCTGCTGCTTAGAAAGAGATCGGTAACACCTTGACGATCGAGGGCTACATCTTCGTAACCAATGTGGTATATTGCCTGCATTTCGGAGGTGTTGAGTGCGGGATGTTCTACGAACAAATAAGTCTTTCCTTTCTCCATCAATTCAACTGCGGCCAGAAAACTATCAATTTTCTCTTCGCCGGTAGATTTTGGCCCCACGAAACGCAATCCCGACACTTCGAACCCAGCTAGGTCGTTGCCCAACTGGTATTCGGATGCCAACTGGGCAGTTAACGCACGAACTTCAGACGAAAAAAATGTTGATCCCATATGTCCGGAAATATGCGAGGCATGGGGAATCAATCTCAATCCCATTTCGATTTGAGCACGAAACTCCTTTTCGATATCCGAAAGTGAAGGTTGAACCTCCATGATGGATAAACCGGGATAGTTAACGTTCGGGAACATCATAGGGTAAAAATAACCGTTGTGGTCGGTCAGCGATGGAACGTCGGTCAACGGACGCCATTTCATGTGTTCCCATTCACTGGTAATGGTGAGATGAATTCCGACGTCTATACCAGAATGTTCATTGAGCAGTTTTACCGCTTCAGGGAACCAGGGGCATGGAACCATAACCTCAACAGAAGTTGCAATTCCGCGTGTGGCTGTTAAAATGATTGCCTCGTTGGCCGACTGCGAACTTCCGATGTCGTCGGCTCTCACAATCAGCCGTATGGGTTCCTGTGCTGCTGCTGTGTTCAACAACAATACAAAGATGAACACTATTCTAAACATGGTGGTTTTAATGCGTGTATCCGTGGTAACACCCTAGCGGTGCGTAGAAATGGATGAATTTACCGAATGATTCGGGTATAATTTTATCCTTGTAAAAGAAAAGCAGTCAGGCAATCCATGTTTTGGAAGGCATCAGCGCTTCATAATTCCGTAGCAGATAATCTTCAAGATTACATCCACACTTCGCTCAAGGTTGAGACTTCCATAGCTGCCTGCAGAGAGTGGCATTTCGAGGCCTTTAATGGCCATAGTTATGCCTATGGCGGCAAGATTAAAGTCGTAAATTTCAAACTCATTTTTACGCACACCTTCAATCAGAATACGTTTAATAAGCCTGACTTCGTCTTGTTCGTAGCGTAGTTTTATGTCGTTGATAAACCCAATGGCCGTTACATCATTTTCAAGGGCATGGTAAAAGTTGGCCAGATTCCGGAACGTAGTGATTTTGGTGAGCATATAGTCCCTAAGCTTGTCGACCGGCTCGGTGTTGCGGTTAATGACCTTATCGAGCTCACGTGCTAGGATTTCAACCTCACGCATAATAACCGCCTGAAAGAGATCTTCCTTACTTTTAAAATAGTAATAGAGTGAACTTTTACCTTTTCGAACAGCGTTGGCTATGTCGTCGAGCGTGGTTTTTTTGTAACCGTACTTGCTGAAAATATCCTGAGCTATTTTCAGAATGGTTTCACGGTTAGCATCTTTTTTATTTGCTATTCCATTCATGAATTCCATCGGCTGTTTTTCGAGTTTGGTTCAATAAGATCGACAAATATATTCAAAAATTAGAATTATGGTGCAGTTGGCAGACATGGGTTAGGCGAGTAAGAAATCGAGTTGTTTCTTTTCCAGATTGGTACGCCAAATTTTAACCCGTATATCATCGCCCAGCTGAAACCTTCGTTTGGTATGCTTACCTTGAATCATGTAGTTGGTTTCGTCGAATACGTAGAAATCGTCGCTTATTTCGCGCAGGGGAACCATACCCTCAATCATGTTTTCGAGTTCTACAAACAGGCCGAACTCGGTTACTCCCGATATAACCCCTTTGTAGATTTCGCCTATGTGGTCCTGCATAAACTCCACTTGTTTATACTTAATGGAAGCACGTTCAGCTCCTGAAGCCCGGGTTTCCATTTCCGAAGAATGGCGGCACATATCTTCGTATTTATTGCTTTCGGCCGATCTTCCGCCTTCGAGGTATTTCTCAAGCAGACGATGCACCATTACATCCGGATACCGGCGGATAGGACTGGTAAAGTGCGCATAGTGTTCGAATGCCAAACCGTAATGCCCAATATTGCGCGTTGAATAAGAAGCCTTTGCCATAGCCCTTACGGCCAGCATCTCAATAATATTTTGCTCTTTTTTGCCTTTAATGTTCTTAAGAAGATTGTTTAGAGAGGTAGAGATGGTGCGGGGCGATACCAGTTGAATACCAAGACCGAATTTGTGGATAAAGTTGTTGAAGTTTTCCAGTTTTTGTATGTCGGGTCGGTCGTGAATTCGGTAAATAAAAGTTTTGGGTGTTTGTTTCGCTTTGGGTTTTCCAACAAATTCGGCCACCCTTCGGTTGGCCAGCAGCATAAACTCCTCAATCAGTTTGTTGGCCTCCTTCGACTCTTTAAAATAAACCCTTACTGGCTTACCAACGGCATCGATCTCAAATTTGATCTCCACCCTGTCGAATGCTATAGACCCTTCGCTGAAACGGCGATCGCGGAGTTGAACGGCCAATTTCTGAAGCAATAAAAGGGGATCCGAGAGTTCGCCCTTTTCTGATTCAATAATTTCCTGAGCCTCCTCGTAGGAGAACCTTCGGTCGGAATTGATGACGGTTTTTCCAAACCACTCCTGAACAATTTCGGCATTGGCCGTCATTTCGAATACCGCAGAGAAACAGAGTTTATCCTCGTTGGGCCTAAGTGAACAGACTCCGTTCGATAGTTTCTCGGGCAGCATAGGAACTACTCTGTCAACCAGATAGACCGAAGTCGCCCTGCTGTAAGCCTCGTCGTCGAGTATCAATCCTGGCTTTACATAATGCGAAACATCGGCAATATGAATGCCCACCTCAACGTTCCCGTTGGGCAATGTTTCGACCGATAGCGCATCATCAAAATCTTTGGCATCGGCCGGATCAATGGTAAAAGTGGTTGTTGCTCTAAAATCGCGCCTGCTCTTAATTTCCTGATCGGGAATCTCTTCGGGAATTTTCTCTGCTGCCTGCTCAACCCGACTGGTAAAGGAGTGGGGGAGTTCAAATTCGGCAAGAATGGCGTGCATTTCGGTATTATGGTCGCCGCTATTGCCCAAAACTTCGATGATGCGGCCGACAGGATTTTTGGCATTTGCGGGCCAATCGGTTATTTCAGCAATCGCTTTTTGTCCGTGTTCTGCACTCAGCAAGGCATCTCCCGGGATAAAAATATCGAAGGTGGCACGCCCCGAAGGTATGAGAAACGC
>CAYGIQ010000131.1:0-7472 GCA_964349885.1 uncultured Prolixibacteraceae bacterium
TGTATTAACATATAGTATTTAATATTTTCCTATTTTTGTATGCAAATACATATACCATGAGTGAATTATCACAATTTGTAAAGTCCAGAAGAAAGCAATTGGGCTTCACCCAGGAAGAGTTTGCGGAAAAGGCAGGGGTTGCACTTACGGTTATTCGAAAGATTGAACAAGGCAAAGAGAACCTCAGCTTATCTAAGGTCAACCAGGTTCTAAACATGTTTGGTCATGTTTTAGGTCCAATAAATGAGAACAATGCGGCAAGGAATCGTTAAATACAACAACATACAGGCCGGTCTTCTAACGGAAGAAGACAATGGAGAATATCTCTTTGTATATGACGAAATGTATACCCAAAACTACCCGAATCAATTCGTCATTTTTCAAATGCCAGTATCAACAAGACCCTACAGAAGCAAAAGGCTGTTCCCGTTTTTTGATGGACTCATTCCGGAAGGATGGTTGTTAAATATTGCCGCTGAAAGTTGGAAAATTGATAAGAATGACCGTATGGGTCTTCTGCTTGCCTGTTGTCAAAATGCAATTGGTGCTGTAAGTGTTCACCCTGTAAATCCTGAAGCCAATGCATAAATGTCTATACTGCTATAAGGAGTTGGATGTAAATCAGGTGGACTATCACCCCAGGTGTACCAAAAAATTCTTCGGAACCAAACATCCTCCCATTTTACCCTATCGTTTATCAGAGATGGAAAAATTGGCGAAAGAGGCCGCAGAGCTATCCATTACCGTTCCGGGTGTTCAGCCAAAATTGTCATTAGGGTGGATCAAATCAGCCCTAGAAAACGGCCATCAGGGGCGGTTGACCATTATGAATGCTTTAGCAGGGAACTATATTCTGAAACCACAAAATGCTGATTATCCGCAGATGCCGGAAAACGAGCACCTCTCTATGAAATTGGCCGAATTGTTCAAAATAGAGATTGTGCCCGTAAATATGATTCGCTTACAATCGGGGGAACTTTGTTTCATTACCCAACGCATTGATCGTAACCCGGATGGATCCAAAAACCACATGATTGATTTTCTGCAAATTTTAGAACTGGCAGATAAATACAAGGGCACTATGGAAACATTGGGAAAAACCATAGGCGATTTATCCGTAAACACCCTGTTCGATAAGTTGCGTTTTTTTGAATCAACGGTATTCAGCTATATCATCGGGAACAACGATATGCACTTGAAAAACTACTCGATGTTCTTATCTGAAATGGGTTGGGTGCTGTCGCCTTTCTACGACTTGTTGAATGTAAAAATAGTCTTACCCAAGGATAAGGAGGATACAGCGTTGCTGCTGGGTGGTAAAAAGGAAAACTTCAATAAGGGATATTTCGACCGTTTGGGGGCTGTATTAAAATTAAATGATAAACAAATCCATGCTGTGTATAAAAGGCTGCAAAAATGGCTACCTAAAGCTATTCAATTAATAAACAGCTCCTTTCTTGATGCAGACAAGCAAGAAGCTTACAAGGAATTGATTGTTGAACGCACAAAACTTTTCATACTTTGACCCATCAACAACCTGAGAAATACCTTTGGGGTGCAACTACCCTACTTCGCGCCACCATTGTTGCAGGAGATAATAAGCAGTACATCTTTCCCCTGCGCTTATTCAAGCGCATTTATGATGGGTATGAGGCAGAATTTGAACGTGCCCTTGCCGAAAGCGATGACGATATGGAATATGCCTCCTCTGCGAAAGCGAAAGCAGCTGCAAAAAGTGTAATGCACTGCTACATATATACCAAAACCCATTTCAACCTGTCATCCTACCATGAGTCTCCTCTTTCTTGCCATCGTTCTCCTGCATGGTGCCATTCATCTGCTTGGATTTGTTAAAGGTTTCCAAATCAGAGAGGTAAAAGAGCTTACCCTCCCCATCTCGCGGCCCATGGGACTGGCATGGCTCACCGCTACCCTGCTCTTTTTGCTCTACGGACTCTTCTATCTGCTGCAGCTGCGGTATGCATGGGCAATGGGAGTGGCCGCCGTAGCCCTCTCCCAGCTGCTGATTATCCTCTACCGGAAAGATGCCGGTATGGGCACGCTCCCCAATGTTGTGATTTTGATGGTAGTCCTCATTTCTATGGGCAGTCAGCGATTTCAGCACAAGGTAGATCAGGAGGTAACCCACTTGCTGGAGCAGCAGCCCACCTTGGAGACCACCCTTCTCGATGAGCAGACCATAGCATCACTGCCCGATCCGGTAAAAAACTGGCTGCGCAGTTCGGGGGCTGCGGGGAGGCCCGTGACAAGGGTGGGCAAGGTGGTGCAAAAGGCGGAGCTACAGTTAAAACCCGGACAGAAGCGCTGGATGCCCGCCAGAGCAATACAGTTTACCACCCTCGACCCACCGGCGTTTGTCTGGCATGTGGAGGGGCAACTCAATCGTTTCGTTACCTTTTCGGGCCTCGACAGGTTTGGTAACGGAAAGGGGTCAATGCTGGTAAAACTGCAGTCGCTGTTGATGGTTGCCAGCGAGGAGGGAGAAAAGATCAATGAAGGCACCCTGCAGCGCTATCTGGGCGAAATGGTATGGTTTCCTTCGCTGGCCATCAGCCCCAATATCACATGGGAGGCGATGGATGATACCACGGCTGTTGCCACCCTGCACTATGGAGGCACGGAAGGCAGCGGCATCTTTCACTTCAGTACCGGCGGCGAGGTAGTTCGTTTTAGCGCCATGCGGTTTATGGGCAACGAGCCCGAAGCTGAAAGACGGGAGTGGATCATGGAGATAACGGATTATGCCACATTTGAAGGCATACGGGTACCCTTTCGCATGCATGCCACCTGGAAACTGGAGGAGGGCGACTGGACCTGGCTGCAACTGGAGGTGACCTCCATACAGTACAACGAAAATATCGATGATGAAAGGATCAAAAAACAATAGCTTATGAACCCAACCAACTTTACCTTCGTTTACCGCACAGCGGTAGCCCACACAGTAGCCTATTTTATAGCCGGCCTCTTTGCCGTGGTCTTTATGAACTACAGGGAGCACTTCTCGTCCGACAGCCTGGGACTGCTGATGTTGCCGGTTGATTCACCCATGGTGGCGCTCGGACCGGGATTGAACCTCTTCAGGGGCATTCTGCTGGGATTCATTTTGTTGCCCCTGCGCAGCCTCATTCTGGGCGATAAAGGTTTTCTGAAACTGGCACTGCTGGTCGTGGGGCTCTCCTATATCTCCACCATTGGACCTACCCCCGGCTCCTTCGATGGCTATATCTACACCCGGTTGCCCCTTCAGTACCATCTGCTGGGCATCCCCGAAATGGTGCTCTATGTAACGCTCTTCACTGGGTCTTTGCAGGTATGGTACAAAACCGAAAAGCGCTGGTTCACGGTTGTGGCCACTGGTGTGGTGCTGCTGGTACTCCTGATGAGTCTGGCCGGCTATCTGCAGTCCACCGGACGGCTAGGGTAAGCAGTTGCAAAACATGCAAACCATGAGGGTTGGCAGCAGGGAGTAACAGTGTTATGCGATGGAGAATGGATGCTTTGACAGTTTGGTAAACTCCGTAGTTCAACCAAGCGTTTTGCTCAATGGCGGGTGACGTGGTTAATTGAACATTCTACCTCGCATCAACCTTTGTGGTGTATTGACAGTTTAGTGCTCAGAAATCCGCCACTGCGCCAAGCGCAAAACCGTTAGGCATCATTTTATGACAGAGCATCTAATCATATCTTTGAACAATAATGCTAGCATATGTAACGACATTTGGGCGGTTTGTGCTGACATTACTGAACATTACAAAAGCTTAGTTCCCCAAGGGACACCTTTAGGAGCTAAACCACTATTTGTGGTTCACAATCCATCGACACCTATTTCTTTTGTAAATGGACTTCCAAATTATTATTCCATTGGACTTACGATTAATGAGCGACTGTATGATCAAATTGCCTATCAATTTGCTCATGAACTTACACACATTTATTGCGATCCGAGAATAACTAATTGGTTTATTGAATCGCTTTGTGAAATGGCATCGCTTTATTTTTTAGAATATTTAGCCAATAAGTGGACTACTATAACCCCATACCCAAACTGGACTGACTATGCTCCAAAATTTTTAGAATATAAAGTAAATCGAGAAAATGAAGTAAAAACGAGTTTTGGAATCACTGACACAACTTCTCTTAATAACCAATAAGGACCATTCTGACATCAATAAGTGAACCATACAACAGAAATGCAAATACAATAATTGCTATTAAGCTAATTGACTGTTTTAGGTACAATAAGAGTTTTTGGAAGCTATTACCAATTGTTGGACAGGCTTCAGATAAAACATTAACAGATAGGTCCTTTTTCGAAAATTCCACGCCCGATTTCGATGAATTAATAGAGTTGTCTTTGGGAGGAATTAGAGAACTTGCAGAAGAAATAAAGAGAAGAATAAAAAACGATGCCTAATAGAGTAGACGGCTCCGTCCGAAAACGAGCGGAGTGCGCACTTCGATCAACTCAGTGTAAACCAAGCGGATTGCGCATACGGAGGTTCGTTTAACTTGACCTAATTTGATGGTAATATTCCATCATTGAGATGTATCCCCTAGAATTCAATCGTTCAACGGTAATGGTAGAGCCTACAATAGGACTCTGCGCAACACGCCAGCCTCCCTTTCGGGTGCGGCTCCACGCGTAAGCATGGTCTGGGTCTACACACAGACGTAGAACCAACATTGCATGTTTGCATACGACCCCTTAGGGGTCAAACAATTCATCTGTTGCATTTTTCTATAAACATCAAATCCCCTAGGGATTATATACTTTATTGCGATTTAGCTATTTTCGCAGTAACGTTGGCCATTCGCGGCACACACAGCACCTACCCAAAAGTGGCGGTTCATTGGTAAAATCAAGCTATGTGCTTCTATCAGTGTTTCTGCTTGGTTGACAGACCCGCGCTTCAAAATCGCCAACTGCGGCAAGCCGCAAAACGATGTGTGCTATGCAGAAAAAACTGACGCGAGAAACGCAATGACAGATGCATTGAAAAAATATGAGACTATTGGTTGTTGTGGAATTGACTGTGGATTATGTCCAAGGTTTCATGCAAAAGGCGATTCTGCTTGCCCAGGATGCGGCGGATTGAATTTTAAAGACAAGCATCCTTCATGTGGGTTTCTAACATGCTGTGTGATTAAAAATGGAATAGAGGTTTGTTCTGACTGCAAAGATTATCCATGCAAGCGTTTTGACTCAGAAAGAGACGGATACGATTCTTTTGTGACCCATAAAAAGGTTTTTGACAATCTCGACTATATTAAAACCAATGGAATTGAAGATTTCATTGATAACCAAAGTGTTCGGGTTGACATATTGAATTATTTGTTGACTAATTTCGATGAAGGTCGTTCAAAGAATTTTTATTGTATTAGTTGCGCTTTATTGCCAGTTGACAAATTACAAGAAGTACATAGATTTGCAAAAACCATGAATGAAGAAGTTCAAACAAAAGAGAAATGCATACGGATTAAAAATTCACTGACAAAGATTGCCGATTCGTTGGACATTGACTTGAAATTAAACAAGAAAAAAAAATAATGCACATATGCACAACAAAGGGTATCGTGCATGCGGTTGCTTTTTACTTGTAAAAGCTTTTTTTAGCATGGTGTCGTTTTCGGTTTGACGGTCTTCATTTCGTTCTAACATTCAACCGCACAACACCATCGCCTCGAACGCTGTAAGCAAGGCGACAAGGCAGAAATGCGGAGAATAAATCCGCAAATAGACAAGTAAAACCGATTCATCGGGCCAAGCGGGCAAGATGTGGGGCAATTTTCTCATAAAGTGAATGCATCGCCACATAGCCTTTTTTGCGCAATCGGTCTAGGATAATGGTAGTCTTATTTGTCTAATTTTAACCTGTCATTTTTGGAGGAGCTTACAAAAGTATCTGGCGTAAAAGTTAAATTTACGATTGATGCACAGGCATACACCAGCCTGATGAGGAACTAAAACCAACCACCATGAATCAACTAAACCTCAACATCTTTGTATCTTTTCTTCTTGTTTTCTCATTGAACCTTCAGGCACAGATTCTGAAAACGGAATGTCTGAATTCGAAGGTTGGTCAATACCAGAAAGCCGAATGGCAAATTGAACTGAAATCCGGCTGGACAAATCCTTATGACTTTTCCGAAATTGCTTTGGACATGCAAATCACTTCTCCTTCGGGGATGAAACTAAGTTTGCCTTGCTTTTATGAGTCTGGGAAATCAGGAGAAAAATCGGTTTGGAAGGCCCGTTTTGCCCCCCGCGAAACCGGAGTTTATTCGTATCAATTCGAACTGAAGGAAAAAGGAAAAGTGGTTTCCACAAACGCAAAAGTCGAATTCGAGGTCAATGCTTCAAAAGCAAAAGGATTCCTGAATCCGAATGATTTATGGACGTTTAAATATGACAATGGAGAACTTTTTCGTGGCATAGGCGAAAACATTTGCTGGGAATCGCGCGATGAAGACGACTCGAAATATTCAGAATCGTTGCACGAAGAGAAGCGGTTTAACTACGATTTTATGCTCAAAAAGCTGGCTGCCAGCGACGGTAACTTCTTCAGGGTGTGGATGATTTACTGGAACCTGCCCGTTGACTGGAAAACTGTAAAGAATAATTCACGCTATCAGAATACAAAATCGCCATACAACGAAAGCGGAATGAAACGAATGGACTGGCTGGTAAATCTTTCCGATTCGCTCGGCATTCACATGATGCTGGCGCTCGAAAGCCATGTGGGTTTCATGGGCGACGGCTGGAATATGAGCAGTTACAATGTGGCTAACGGCGGACCGGCCGAAACGCCGCTTGAATTTTTCGCACTTACCGAAGCACGCGCGCAATACAAAAACAAACTTCGCCTGATGGTGGCGCGTTATGGTTACAGCCCTTCGATTGCAGCCTGGGAGTTTTTTAACGAAATAGACAATGCCATGTACCACGGAAAACCCGAAGACCGGATTCCGGATGAGATAATTACCGATTGGCACGACGAAATGAGTACATTTCTAAGAAAAACTGACCCCTACCAGCACATGGTTACCACAAGCATTTCGCACCGCGATGTTGCCGGAATTAACGACCTGAAGAATATCGATATCAACCAAAAGCACATCTATAA
Source organism: uncultured Prolixibacteraceae bacterium (assembly GCA_964349885.1). Taxonomy (GTDB): domain Bacteria; phylum Bacteroidota; class Bacteroidia; order Bacteroidales; family Prolixibacteraceae; genus UBA1413. Next base: position 7,146 of record CAYGIQ010000131.1, read on the forward strand.
AAACACGGCCGGAATACCCCAAACCATTCGCAGCTACACCCAAAAACACAACAAACCCTACGTAATTGGCGAATTTGGCTACGAGTGGGACTGGAATAAAAACTTCAACGATTTTGCTGATGAAATGGATGGCGATTTCAAGCGCGGTTTGTGGCTGGGATTGTTCAGTCCGACACCTGTTTTGCCGATGAGCTGGTGGTGGGAATTCTTCGAAAACCGAGGATTGATGAGCTATTTCAAGCTGGTGAGCGAAATAAACCAAACCATGCTCGAAGCCGGTAAAGGAAAGTTTGAATCGTTTGAGGTGAAGACCAACCGCAATGGAAT
>CAYGIQ010000132.1:0-5859 GCA_964349885.1 uncultured Prolixibacteraceae bacterium
GCCCCAACGAGGTAAGCAGTCCGTCGGCTATGGTAGTTGGGTTCACCGATGGAACAAGTATTTTTGAGTGAAAAGACCGATAGGCATCGTCGGCTCCTGCTGGCTCAGCCGCAATAACTAGACAGTTCGGATACAGCTGTTTTACGGTAATGGCGGTACCGCTTAGCAAGCCACCCCCACCAACCGGAGCAATAACCACCTCAAATTCGCCCCAATCTTCGAGCAGTTCTTTAGCTGCTGTGCCCTGCCCTGCAATTACGTGGAAATTATCGTACGGGTGGATTTCCGTTGCTCCCGTTAAGGCAACCACCTCTGCCAGTGTTGACTCCCGTGCTTTCAACGTAGGTTCACAGAGCGTTATTTTCCCGCCGTAGCCCTCAACTGCTGCCTTCTTGATGGCCGGGGAGGTAGTGGGCATTACAATATGGGCCTCTATGTTTCGCGACCGGGCAGCCAGAGCAAGGGCCGCAGCATGGTTGCCCGAAGAGTGTGTAGCCACACCCCTTGAAGCCTCGGCATCGCTAAGAGAGAATACTGCATTGCTGGCACCTCTGAACTTAAAAGCTCCTACTTTTTGGAAGTTCTCACATTTAAAAAACAAGTTGCCACCGGTAATGGCATTGATGGAGAGCGAATGCATCACAGGAGTGCGGTGCACAACCCCGCTTATGCGGCGATGGGCCTCTTCAACATCAACAAATTGAGGAATAAAGTGCATATTGCTTCATCTTAGTGTTTCCTATTATGGTCATTCATACCGCCCAATTTTTGATTCAAAAGATCGTAATCGGTACGAAAAAAGGATTGCCGGTTCAAAACCTTCATCTGTTTCAATCCGAGACGGTATAGAAATATTACAAAACCAATAAAAACGACCCAAAGCCATGCGATGCCAGTCATAAGTATAAAGTCGTATACTCCATGTAGAAGAAGAGGAATCAGGAGCGCCTTACGTCTGTTCTCTACCATTTTTAACGGGTAAAACCTTGCTATGCCAAGATAAAAACCCATGGTGATCCCGAAGATGGCATGGGCGGGTACAGCAGTGAATGCCCTTAGCAATCCAATCGAAGCATCGTTCGAAACAACATATCCGATGTTTTCGACCGCAGCAAAACCGAGCGAGACAAATGTGGCATACACAATACCATCGTACTTGTCGTTGAAGTCGGGGCTTTTCCAAATAAATAGATAGAGGGCAGTAAACTTAAAAAGTTCCTCGGTAAAAGCAGCCACTACAAAAGCATTCCATGCTGCCCCAGCAATCTGGCCCATTTCAACTGAAGGAAGCATCAATAGCTCCTCTACAAAAATAACCGGGACTACAATTACGGCACCGACAAACATTGCCAAGAGAACTTTGCCCAGCGGCTCGCGTTCGTATTTGTCTCTCGACCATACATAGAAAGCTATGACCACTACCGGTGCCAATGCAATGATCAGAAGGTCGGATCCCATAGGTAAAATTGGCTAAAGGTTGGAAATAACGGATGCCGTAGCACCACCCACTTGCGGACGCACGCGCAGTAGCCGTCCATCAGTCCCGTTGTCCGACAGCAGTTCTCCATCAAGATTGGTCTTTGCTGAGGTTATGTATAGGGTTCCCATATCAGAATCGCCAAAAGTTAGCGAAGTACTATAGTTCACTGGCAGGTCTATGGTGGATAAAATCTCACCGTTCAGCGGATTGTAGCAGCTTATTGCCGAGATTCCCCACTGACCTATCCACAAATTTCCATCAAGGTCGGATGCCACTCCAGTTGGTATTCCCGTCTCAGAGTCCAATAGAACTGCCTTTCCGGGCTGCCCAATACTCCCTGTTTGAAGATCGTATGCAAAAGAAATTAACCTGCGTTCCTCCGAATCGAGATAGTACAAGAGAGTCTTGTCGGCCGACCAGGACATACCCCCCGACATACCGATGCCCCGATCGATGATAACGGCAACTTCAGCTTCTTCTATTCGAAAAAGCGTGGTTGCAGTGCCCTCTTCTTTTGAAGTGATGGAGACCCAAAACCGTCCATCTGGGTCGACAGCCCCAACAGCCTGTAGAATGTTTCCCAAGGCTTCCGGAAAAGATGCCAGCAGCAGTTTGGTTCCGGTGGTCGGATTCAACGTATAAACACCATTTTCGAGCAGCACAAGCAATTCGCCGGTTTCGATTGGCGCGACCGAAAAAACCAATTGCCCCAGATAGAGCTCTCTATGCATTCCGAGAACAGGATTGTAAAGATTGAGAATTTTTCCGGTTACGTCCACCCAGCAAAGTTGTCCCATTTGAGGATTCCACACAGCACTTTTGCCAAAGCCCGCAGTTACATCAGAAACCACGGATACCTTTTCGCCGGAATTTGTGCAACCATTGAACAAGGCAAACAGAACGATTAACCGTATGGCATTCCCCAATTTCATAACAATTCTATCAGTTTCCTTAAGATCAGGGTCATTTTAGGTTCGGCCATCATCGCAACTTTCTGCACCTCTTCGTGCGATACTTCCACAATCTGCCCAGGAACGCCACTATCGGTAATGATTGAAATACCAAAAACCTTTATACCTGCATGTCTGGCCACAATTACTTCAGGGACCGTACTCATACCTACCACATCGCCTCCCATTTTTCGAAACATGATGTATTCCGAAGGGGTTTCAAAGGTCGGGCCAGAGACCCCCACATACACCCCCTCTTTGATATCGAAATTGTGTTCGAGCGAAATCAGTCGGGCAGTGTAGCGAAGACGCTCGTCGTAGACCTGGCTCATATCGGGAAACCTAGGTCCTAATGCAGCAAGGTTAGGTCCGCGCAAAGGATGCTCTGGGAAGAAGTTAATATGGTCGTTGATGACCATAATATCGCCTACTTTATAGTCGGGATTAAGGCCACCGGTAGCATTCGAAACAAAAAGATGTTCAATTCCGAGCTGCTGCATTACTCTCACCGGAAAGGTTACCTCCATCATAGAATACCCCTCGTAATAATGAAACCGCCCCTGCATGGCTATTACCTCTTTGTTTCCCAGCATGCCAAAAATAAGTCGACCGGCATGGCCCTCGACTGTAGAAACGGGGAAGTTGGGAATTTCACTGTATGGGATAGACAGGGTAATGTCGATTTCCTTGACAAGACCTCCCAATCCCGTGCCGAGGATTATGCCAATTTTAGCCTTTGTTGAGGTCTTTTCTGTGATGTAATTCGCGGTTGCTTTTATTTTCTCCAACATATTGTATAATTTTCTGATCAAATTGTTTGCCCTCCCGGTCGAGAAACTTAACCTGCACGGGGAGAATGTAAAGTGCCACTTTAAGCCTCCGTGGCAGGTCGAGATGCTTCAACCTTACAGCATCCTTCTCGGTAGTAACAATTATCTTTTCATTTTTCTTGAGTGCATCAAATTTTTCCATAACCATATCCATATCTTTCATGGTGAAATTATGGTGGTCGGGGAACGAAATAGCTTCCAGCTCATCGGTAATGCCCGATAGGTACTGAATGGCGTATTCTGGGGCGGCAATACCGGTTACCAGTAAAATGGCCATATGATGAGGGTCGTTGAAAAGATCCATTGGCCGGGCATCGTCAAAAAGCGGAACCATTTGTCCATACACCATGGTAGTGAAGTAAAGATCCTGGTAGGGAAAGAGTCTTACATCCTTTGAAAGGATTCTCCGGTTAATGGGAGTAATAGCGTTGGGGCATTTGGTAATGATAATGATATTGGCCCGCCGTGCCTGCATTTTGCTCTCCCGCAAACGACCAAAAGGCAATAAGGCATCATCTTTTATGGGCTTATTGTAATCGATGAGCAGAATATTGATCCCCGGTGAGATCCTACGGTGCTGGAAAGCGTCGTCGAGTACTACCACATCGGGGGGAGGTACCTGCTGCAGCAAAGTTTCCACGCCATTTACGCGATCCTCGTCGACCGCCACGGTAACCCCAGGGTATTTAAGTTTCATCTGAAGTGGTTCATCGCCAACCTCGGAAACCATCGACTCCTGATCTACAAAAAGGAAACCCTTTGTTTTTCGTTTATAGCCACGGCTCAATGCTGCTACCCTGAAATTTTGCCGCAGCAGTTTGACCAGATATTCGGCATGGGGAGTCTTTCCGGTGCCCCCTACGGTAATATTGCCTACCGAAATAATCGGAACCTCAAACTCCACCGAATGGAGAATTTTAAGATCAAACAGCCGGTTTCTGAGTGCCACTGCTATTCCGTAAAGCACCGAAACAGGATAAAGCATTAGCTTTAACATACAACTAGAATTGGTGCAGGCTAAAATACTAAATTATGATGGCAAATGGGCTATCTATCCATTAAATGGATTCACAGAGTTGCAGATGTTGAGAATGTAAAAGGCTGTCTGCGCAATGCAGACAGCCCTTTACATAGTAAGCAAAATTGATTGATGGCTTATTTGTGTGCAGGATCCTGCGACAATGCGGGCTGAATATCCAGCTGAGCCTGAGGCACTGGCCAGTATTCATTCTTGTTGGGTGTAAAAGAAGCTCCGGTCAGAAAACCTCTGAACTGACGATCGCGGGCGATATAGGCATTCAACACCTCGGCGGCAACTCCCCAGCGGCGCAAATCGAAGAACCGGTGTCCTTCAGTCGCAAACTCAAGGGTAAGCTCCATGCGCACTGCTTTGCGTGCTTCGGCTTGTGAAGCGAAAGCAGCATGCCCTGCAGGATAGGGTTCAACTTTGTAGTTGGCAGCTGGCTTTGAGTAGTCAACAACAATTGGAACACCCGGACCAAAGGCATAGGTAGTGCAGAGACCCATCACCACATGTCCGTTTTTAGCCCTTTCACGTACCATATTGATTTTCTGACGGGCAAGATCCAGTTCTCCATCCTCGATGTGAATTTCGGCTCTCCAAAGAAGAATATGTGCATACCGGTATGCACGGAAGTTCCGGTTGTTGTCGAATCCACTGCCAAAAGTTTGCAATGCCCTATTCCTTTCGAGGTGCATGAACTTCTTGGTCATAAACGGACCTCCATTAGGCTGCTCGCGAATCCACGCTTTACCCTGATGGATACCCCATCCCAAAAAGTCGACACCACGGCGTGCGATGGTCCAGTCGACACGTGGGTCGATAGGATGATCGGTGGGAACAAACGTCTGACTGGTCTCAACACCCATGTCGGTGGCTAGGTTTACACGATTCTGAACATCCAGCACGGGTAATCCCTCGTTGTTCACCTGATACGAGTTGAACAGTGTTTGAGACGGTTGGTAGAATCCCCAGCCAATACCCGCAGGACCGGCTTGATGCATTGTAGGCCCGGCCACAAGCATGGCGCTGTGGTTTACGGAACTGGTCTGAGCTTGGATTTCAAAAATCGACTCAGCATTGTTCTCTTTGGTTTCATCGTAGTTGTCGTAATAATTGGCTACCAGGCTAAATTTATTGCTGTTGATGATGGCATCGAGCAGTGTTTTGGCCTGTGCCCGTTCATTCTGATACATGTGGGCGTGTGCTTTAACAGCCATTGCAGCAAACTTGGTGGCCCGTCCGGGCTGACCGGTTGGAGCATTCTCTGGTAGATTGTCGATGGCAAACTGCAGATCGGCCTCAATCTCATCCCAACCAGGAGAACTGTTGGGTATATCTTCGGGGGCAGTAGCACCCAGCTCATCGGGCGTTTTAATGTAAGGGATATTTTTGAAGACACGATTGGCTTTAAAATGGAACCATGCCCTTAAAAATTTAGCCTCGGCCTCAATCTGTTTGGCACGAGCTTCAGGAATCTTAATGGTTCCGGCCTGGGTGGCTTTGAGGAAAACCAGTACCTGATTGGAACGTGCGACTCCATTGTAGCTGTCGCGCCAGCGTTCAGCCATGTAGGGG
>CAYGIQ010000132.1:5869-7387 GCA_964349885.1 uncultured Prolixibacteraceae bacterium
GGTTAGAGGGAAGCGCTTCGTATCGCTCCACAGCGTTGTAGTTGGTTTGGTCGCCAGACGATGTGCCTTTGTATGCTTCGTCGGAAGCGCCACTTCCATAGGTCCAGTCGGTTGCCATGGCACCGCCAAAGCGACCAAAACCCTGCAGTGTGCTGTAGGCACCAATGAGCAGCGCTTCAACACCGGCTTGCTGCTCCATAATCGATCCGGCGGCTACCCCGGGGGGCTCCTTCACCAGAAAATCTTCACTGCAGGCATACTGGAACACCAGACTCCCCGCAACGGCCAATATCAGTAGTATATTAAATAATTTTTTCATTGTTATCGAATTTGAAGTTATTGATTAATTAAACCCATTTACACTATAAACCTACGTTTACACCAATCAGCCACTGCCTTGGGGTAGGCCATGCACCAGCATCGATACCCATATTGGCACCGGAGGTATTAACTTCAGGATCGAGACCAGAATATTTGGTGAGCGTAAACAGGTTCGAAACCTGCCCGAATACCTGAATATTCCTTGAGTTCATTTTTAGTATCCGATTGAGATCATAACCAATTTTCAGGTTTTTAAGACGAAGGTAGCTTGCATCTTCGATAAATGCAGTCGAGGCGACCTGGCTCTGAGTGTCGTTCGATTCGGCCAACGGGAGTTTGGCAAGGGAGTTGTCGCTCAAGTATGGACTGCCCCATGAGTTGTAGAGCCGGTCGTAGCTGCGACCTCCTGCAAACTGAACAAAGTCGATAAAACGGCGGGTGTAATTCACCATATCGTTCCCATAAGAAGAGTAGAAGATGGCTACCATATCGAATCCTTTATACGACAGGTTAATGTTCATTCCTGCAGTAAAGTCGGGATGGGGTGAGCCAATATAGCTGCGGTCGAGTTCACTAATGAATCCGTCGCCGTTTAGGTCGGCGTACTTATAGCGCCCTGGTTTGTTGTAGGTACCTGTGGCTCCGAAGGCTTTGGGCCATGCTGCTACTTCAGCCTGATCCTGGAAGATTCCCACCACGGTGTAGCCATAAAATTCGGGGAATGCCCTGCCCTTTTGTGTCCGGGTATAGAACTGTTCGCGGAAACCACTTCCCTGAAGGATTTCACCTTCGATCCCGGCCAGTTTCACAATTTCGTTGCGGTAGTGAGAGATGGTAAGGTTAACATTGTATTTCAATTCTCCTCCCAAAGCGCTTCCGAAATAGCCTAGGTCGATGTCGAAGCCACGGTTGAGCATTTCGCCCACATTCACCGATGGAGCGGAAGCCTGACCGAGTACATGAGGAATCGCTTTTGGATAGAGCATGTCGGTGGTACGGCGCTGCCATACGTCGAGCGATACATTCAGATTCTTGAAGATGGTAGCATCAACACCAAGGTTGGTCGTGCGGGTAGTTTCCCATCTTACGTCGGGGTTACCAAAAGTGGTCTGATAAAAACCAGTAGAACCCTGCGAACCGTTTTGACCGTTCATGCCATAAAAGGAGTCATTTAGGTGGAGTCCAAAGTTTGGGTAG
>CAYGIQ010000133.1:0-7308 GCA_964349885.1 uncultured Prolixibacteraceae bacterium
GAATTCAACTATCTTTATAAAAAATTTAGGAAGACAATTTGATAAATAATTTTGGTATGAAAAAAATGAGAACCATTATTTTATTGCTGGCTGCCTCCTCCTTTTTGGCTGGTTGTGGGTCGGTTATTTATCCAACTGAGAACGAGATGATTGTTTCTTGGGGGGTTATCAGCAACGAATTTGCCGAAAATCCGAGAGTGAAGGCCAGATTTACCATCGAAAACAAGAGCAATCTTACGTTGGATGGGCAAAACTGGGCGCTTTACTACAACCAAACGCCTAGGGAAACAGTTCGTCAACCCGAAAATGCGACCATTACCCGAATTAGCGGCGACTGGTATAAACTTGCCCCTAATCAGGGTTTTGAACTGAAGCCGGGTGGCACCATTGAGCTTGAGTACGAGGCACAGGCCTGGCTGATTAAGGAGGTTGATGCTCCCCTCGGGCCTTACTTTGTGTATTACAACAACAAGGGTGAAGAGACCTCCATCGTACCGGTAAATCAATACACGGTTGAGCCATTTGTTCGCAATGAACAGTTGAACCGTCATCGCAGCGATCTGGAACCCATTCCTACCGCGGCATTTTTATACGAAAGAAATTTAGATTTAAAGCTTTTGCCAGAAGGCGACTTGCCTGCGATAACCCCTACACCTGTTTCTGTAGTAAGCAATGGACGTTATATTACATTCGATTCGGCTCCTGAGGTTTTGTATCAGGAGGGTTTGGACAATGAAGCCCGACTTCTTGCAGCTTCCGTGGCGCGACTTTCTCAGTCCTCAGTTACTCCCAGAGTATCTGATGGTCCAGCACCCAATGCCATCTATCTTAGTGTACGTCCATTGAAAGTAAATGGAATTACCGCTGAGGCATACCGGCTTGAAATTATGACCGATCGGTCTGTAACCATTACAGGAAGTGATGCTGCAGGTGTTTTTTACGGTATTCAAAGTTTGATGGCACTCTTGCCAGCTGAATCTTTCTATGGGCAGTCTGCGGCAGCCCGTTTGCCGGAAATTGTGATCGAAGATGCTCCCCGATTTGGTTTCAGATCTCTCCACCTAGATGTTGCCAGGAATTTCCAGAGCAAAGAAACCGTAATGAAACTAATCGATGCTATGGCATTTTACAAACTCAACTACTTCATGTTTCAGCTGTCGGAAGATGAAGCGTGGCGTATTGAGATAGATGCCCTTCCAGAATTAACTGAGGTGGCTTCGCGCCGAGGACACACCGTTAAGGCCTCTACCGATATGTTGCATCCATCGTATGGTTCCGGCCCATTTGCCGATCATCCCGACTCGCATGGGAGTGGTTACTACACCCGTGAAACCTATAAGGAGATTATTCGCTATGCTCAGCAGCGGCATATTACAGTGATTCCTACCATCAACCTGCCTGGTCATTCGAGAGCTGCCATTAGGGCAATGGAAGCCAGGTATAAGAAATTTATGGAGGCAGGCGATGAAGTAAAAGCAGAAGAATTCAGACTAATTGATCCCGATGACCGCTCGGTGTACAATTCGGCTCAATCCTACAACGATAATGTGGTTTGCGTTGCCCGGGAATCGGTGTACCGATTTTTCGAAACGGTTATCGACGACATCATTGCGCTGCACGAAGAGGCAGGAGTACCCCTTGAGTATTTTCATACAGGTGGCGATGAGGTTCCCGAAGGTGTTTGGAAAGACTCTCCGATGTGTGTTGAACTGTTGCAATCTATGCCTGAAATCACCGATCCCAAGAACCTTCAAGCAGTATTTTTCGACCGTACAGTAGATATTCTGCATCGAAAAGGTTTGAAAATTGGTGGTTGGGAAGAAGTGGCTCTCTTAAAAACGTCTGATGGAGATTATGTTCCCAATCCTGCTTTCGTGGGCAAGAATGTTGTCCCTTGGGTATGGAACAATTTGGGTCAGTGGGCCGATCTTTCATACCGGCTTGCCAATGCTGGCTATCCGGTGGTTATGTGCGATGTTTCAAATTTCTATTTCGACCTTGCCTACAATAAGGATCCTCTGGAGCCAGGGTTGTATTGGGGCGGTTTTGTGGATGTTCGGAATGCTTGGCAATTTGCCCCCTATAACTCCTTCGTTACCAATCTGAAAACAGGCATGGGTCGTCCAATTGATCCTGACAAAGAGTTTGCCGACAGGGAAAGACTTAATGCATCGAGCAAACCCAACATTGTGGGCCTCCAGGCTCAGTTGTGGGGAGAAACCATTCGGGGGCGCGAGATGCTGGAATATTATTATCTGCCCAAATTGATTGGCTTTGCCGAAACAGCTTGGAGCCCGACACGCCCATTTGAGACCCAGCCGAACCCAGAGGTTCGGCATCGCCTGATGGACGAAGGGTGGAATCTATTTGCCAATGTTCTGGGGCGCCGAGAGCTTCCCCGGCTTGCGGGTATGTTTGGTGGATTTAATTACAGAATTCCCCCACCCGGAGCCATTGTAGAAAACGGCACATTTAAGGCCAATGTAGAGTATCCGGGGCTCACCATTCGATACACCACCGATGGCAGCGAACCTACCCGTTCTTCAATGTTGTATGAAGGACCGGTGGCAGTGTCTGGCAATGTGCTTGTAAAGGCGTTCGATGCTTCTGGACGCAGCAGCAGAACCATGGCTGCTGAATAGCACCTGTTACCGTTTGGCCGCGAAGAAATCTGTAATCAATCTGGAACATTCGTTCTCGAGTATGCCTCCGATAATCTCTGTCTTTGGATGGAGGGAATCGGGGGCATATTTTTTATAACCCCTTTTTGGATCAGACGCACCGTAAACGATACGGCTAATCTGTGCCCATGCAAGAGCACCGGCGCACATTACACAGGGCTCAAGGGTTACATAGAGTGTGCAGTTGTTAAGGTATTTTCCACCCAAAAAATTGGTAGCTGAAGTGATGGCCTGCATCTCGGCATGCGCAGTTACGTCGTTTAATACTTCGGTAAGGTTGTGCGAACGAGCAATGATTTGCTGGTTACAAACTACCACCGCCCCAACCGGGACTTCGTTTTTTGCACTGCCAAATTTTGCCTCATCAAGCGCTTTGCGCATAAAATATTCATCGTTGAATGGATCTGTCATTTCCCTTAATGGTGTTGCCCGAGCAATTTATTCGGGGTTGAATTTGCTAAAAATTGGCTATTTTCGCAACTGAAAATCAATCGTTTTTATGTACAGAACAAATACATGTGGTGAACTTAGGTTGAACCATGTTAACAATGAGGTCACTCTTGCCGGTTGGGTGCAACGGGTGCGTGATTTGGGTGCTATGACATTCATTGATCTGCGCGATCGCTATGGTATTACACAGCTGGTCGTCGACGATCGGTCGGACAGTGAAGTGAAATCCATTGCGGGGGGTTTGGGGCGCGAATATGTAGTGCAGGTAGTTGGAATCGTAAGGGAAAGGGCAAGCAAGAATGCCAACATGGCAACAGGCGACGTTGAAGTTGAGGTTCTTTCTATACGAATCCTGAGTGCCTCCGATGTACCCCCTTTTACCATTCAGAACGATACCGATGGAGGCGACGATTTGCGCATGAAGTACCGATATCTTGATTTGCGAAGGCCAGAAGTCCAAAAAAATCTTTTTCTCCGTGCCCGGATGGCATATGCCACCCGCGACTTTTTAACGAAGGAGGGATTTATTGAGACCGAAACCCCTGTGCTTATTAAATCAACCCCAGAGGGAGCCCGCGATTTTGTGGTCCCCAGCCGAATGAATCAAGGAGAGTTTTATGCACTCCCACAACCGCCTCAGATTTTTAAGCAGCTGCTCATGGTGGCTGGATTTGATAAATATTTTCAGATTGTGAAGTGTTTTAGGGATGAGGATCTGCGCGCAGATCGCCAGCCTGAATTTACCCAGATTGATTGTGAAATGTCGTTTGTTGAACAGGAGGATGTTTTGAACACTTTCGAAGGGTTGACAAGGCATTTGCTTAAAGAGATATTGGGTGTTTCGGTAGATACATTTCCACGTATGGCTTATTCGGAGGCGATGGACCGGTATGGTTCGGATAAACCCGATATACGGTTCGAAATGCAGCTGAACGAAATTACCCCAAAGGCAAAGGGAAAGGATTTCCCGCTTTTCGACTCCGCCGAATACATTGGCGCAATTTGTGCGCCAGGATGTGCATCGTTTACCCGCAAACAGCTCGATGAGCTTACTGAATGGGTGCGCCGTCCGCAGATTGGGGCCAAGGGCTTGGTTTATGTCCGGCTTGGCGATGAAGGTATTAAGTCGTCGGTCGACAAATACTTTGGAGTAGCCGATTTGGAAACAATTGCTCAGCAACTGAAGGCCACAAATGGAGATCTCTTGTTGATTATGGCCGGCGAGCGCGAACGTACGCAGAATGCATTGGGATTGCTTCGTTTGGAGATGGCCAACCGCATGGGACTGCGCAATAAGCAAGTTTTTAGACCGCTATGGGTAGTCGATTTTCCTCTGCTGGAGTGGAATGAAGAGACCCAACGATGGTTCGCCATGCATCATCCCTTTACTTCACCCAAACCGGAGGATATTCCTATGCTGGAAACACAGCCGGGTAAGGTTCGGGCAAATGCATACGATTTGGTGATCAATGGGGTGGAGATTGGCGGTGGCTCTGTGCGTATTTTCGACTCTTCTCTACAGGCCAAAATGTTTGGCATTTTAGGCTTTACGGCCGAGCAGGCCGAATCACAGTTTGGATTTCTGATGAACGCCTTTCGTTATGGGGCGCCACCACATGCTGGTATTGCCTTCGGGTTCGACCGGCTGACCTCACTCTTCGCCGGTATCGATTCCATTAGGGATGTGATTGCCTTTCCAAAAAACAATTCAGGTCGCGACGTAATGATTGATGCTCCATCTGAGATTTCAATCGAGCAGCTTGATGAACTTCGACTTTCGGTTCGCCCGATAAAAGAATAACACGACTTCATCATAAAAAAAAAGGCTGCCTAATGGGCAGCCTTTTTTATGTATTGAAAGATTAAAATTGTACTTGCCTTTTCCTTGCGGAGTAGTTGATGTGCAGGGCAGCAGCTCGTCTGAGCTCTTGCTTAATGTCCTGTACGATCTGCATTCGGGTGTACTCGTCAACCTTCAGTGAGGTAATCATAAAAGGTACTTCAGCCTCGTTCCGAGCTTGCCTTTCGACGATGATATAGTCGATTATATCACTTACTTCAGCAAACTGATCATTGAGCTGAACACGGGGTTCACTACCAAATACACGTTGGTACTGCTGATGCGGTACGCCCACGTAGATATAACTAACGAGAGACTTCTTCTCCAATTTGTTGAGTTCGGTACCGGCGGGTAGCGTCTGGCGCACTTTTAGGGTAACCTCTCTCATTGTGGTGCTAACCATAAAGAAGAAGAGCAGCATAAAAACGATATCTGGCAGCGATGCAGTAGATATCGGAGGTAGATCGTTAGATCCTTTTTTCTTAAACTTATGCATATTAATTCCCTCCAACTTTTTTAGGCTCAGCTTCAGAAATCCTTTGCGGTACAATCTCACGAATAGCTGATTGCTGATCGCGGTCGAGACTTGCATAAGGTTTTCCGAATTGAGCGCGTGCGAGTTCGTCTCTTAATTCGTTAATGGCTCCAACCAGTTCGTTTTGAACAGCGATATAGGTTCCATACTGCGTACCAAGGTCATTTTGCAGGGAGATTACTCCCTCAGTTATGCCTACTTCACCAAAGAAGGCAACATCCCGGTATTTCTTCTCCGGAAGATGGTCCAAATCAAAGGGATTAGACATAAATTCCTTGGTTCTTTCGCGCAGTTCGCTGATCTGCATCCATTCTCCCTCCACCAAAATATTGTTGTCGCGGTTTACCAAAACGATAAACACGTTTCGCTCTTTGATGGGAGGCGTATCATCCTCTTCAGGATTTTCAATAAATGGAGGCAAACGCCTTTCCAGACCGCTGTCAACGTCCATTGTAGTTGTAACCAGGAAAAAGATCAGCAACATAAAGGCAATGTCGGCCAGTGATGCTGCGGGTATTTCAGGTATTTTTTTTGCCATATCAATTGTTTTTTCCTGTTTCTAACTACTCAGATTCTATTTAAATGCTTTTGAAATCGATGACCATACGATAGAAACAATGGCCAGTCCAAACAGAATGTAAGTAGCATATAAACCGGTATCAACAAGTCTTGAGACCTGAGGAGTGAGTGTACCTTCGGCGATAAATCTCTCAACGCCAATGAAGTTCGGCATAGCGTCAGTCGAAAGCATATAAGCCGCCAAGGCAACCACAACAAAAGCTGCAATCGCTATTAGTCCCTTTTTTGCCGCAGCAAAATCGGAGACCATTTGAAATACGCCTGAGAATAGTGCAATGCCTGCTCCTACTAAGAGCAGAATGTAGGCCCATACCAGGTTGGTGTTTATCCAACCACCCATAACGGGATCGGCACTGTTTTCGCTGATGTTGGCCATCATCGAAACAATAATAACCGCCGATACCGCGAGTATGACCCACAATACTATGGTTAATATTTTAGAGATCTTGGTCATGGATACTACTATTTTTTAAGATTGTGTTTTACCAAAAGGTCGAGCAATGAGATGGAAGCATCTTCCATGTTGTTTACGATACCGTCGATTTTAGCCACACAATAGTTGTAGAAAATCTGCAGAATGATGGCCACAATAAGACCAGTTACTGTAGTGATAAGAGCAACTTTGATACCTCCGGCAACCAGTGAGGGAGAAATGTCTCCTGCGATCTCGATCGCGTCGAAGGCTGCAATCATACCAATTACGGTTCCCATGAACCCAAGCATAGGTGCCAGAGCAATGAAAAGGGCAATCCAGCTCAATCCTCTTTCTAGAAGACCAGCCTGAACACCACCGTAAGAAATAATTGACTTTTCAACCACCTCAATACCATGATCAAACCTATCGAGTCCTTGGTAGAAAATGCTTGCTACCGGTCCACGGGTGCTGCGGCATACCTCTTTGGCTGCATCAACTCCACCATTTTCAAGCGCTTCCTCAACTTTTACCAGCAGTTTTCTGGTGTTCGAAGTCGATAAGTTCAGGTAAAGAACCCTCTCGATAGAAAACGCAAGACCCAAAATAAGGGTAATCAATACAAATGACATAAAGGTGGGACCACCTTCAATAAACTTTTGTTTTAACTGACTGTGCAGTGATTTTCCACCCTCGTTGGCGGCATACATTGCTTCTTCACGGTCGGTGAGGTCGGCCTGGGAGCCAACTTGCTCAGTGGCTGGTTCTGCTTCCTGAGCATAAACAGAAGAAGATGCCACCAAAGAAAGCA
>CAYGIQ010000134.1:0-7283 GCA_964349885.1 uncultured Prolixibacteraceae bacterium
GTATTATCCTTACTCCATACAAAAGTTTAATCTCTATTAAAACGAAAGGGGCTGCAAATTGTTTTTAATGTAAACCAACCAAAACTCGATAAGGACAACAAAATCGTCTATTTTGCTAAATTTGCCCACCATAATCAGGTGAATTCGGATACTATGCCTACCATCCTTTTGCTGGAAACTGCTACAGAAGTATGCTCCGCGGCGATTAGCCAAAACGGAAAGGTTATTGCCCTTAAAGAACATTCCGGAGGCAACAGCCACTCAGAACTTCTTACCTTATTTGTTGATGAAATGCTAAGCGAGCTTGCTATTTCTCCGTCATCGCTCACTGCTGTTTGTGTTAGCAAAGGCCCTGGTTCGTATACGGGCTTGCGCATTGGCGTATCGGTAGCCAAGGGGCTGTGTTATGCGCTTGGCATTCCTCTTATAGCCATCAATACCTTGGAGGCACAAGCCACATTCGTAGCCAGAAATTCCGAATCTTTTGGAGTTAAGATTGATTCTAATACCCTTCTCTGCCCTATGACCGACGCCCGAAGAATGGAAGTCTACACAGCTTTGTTCGATTCTCAGGCAATTCAATTAACGGAAATCGAGGCAAAAATTATCGATTCCAGCTCATTCGAAGCCCAATTGAAAGAACACCCAATGGTATTTTTTGGCAATGGAGCCGATAAATGCAAAGCGGCAATATCGAGCGAGAATGCCTTGTTTATAGATGGGTTTCAGGCTTCGGCACGGTTTATGTCCGATTTGGCTGAACACTGCTGGTCGCAAAATAAATTCGAGAATGTAGCCTATTTTGAGCCATTCTACCTGAAAAATTTCCTCGCAACCATCCCCAAAAATAAAATCTTGTAACAATGTCTGAGCAGAGATACAAAATTACAAATCAACAATGGATGATGGTTCAGCGATTTTCGATGCTATTTTGGGTTTTGGCACTTGTAATATTGCTTGGCACGGAAGCCTCTGGAAAACGCAGAGCTGTTATCGATTTTAACCTAAAATATGGTTTCATTAAAGGAGGCTCTGCTAGAATTATTATTGCTGACACACTTTATATGGGTCGACCAGCAGTCTATTACTATCTCGAAGGCCGCACCACCGGGGTAACCGATGCGATTTTCAAGGTACACAACGTATATGAAAGCATTGTAGATGCCGAAACCCACTTGCCTTATAAAGCCATTCGAAATGTAAAGGAGCGCAGTTATCGATACTACAACGAAGTAACTTTTTTTCAGGAGAACGACTCTATCTACAGCGCCAGAACAGGTGGCACAAAAGTTC
Source organism: uncultured Prolixibacteraceae bacterium (assembly GCA_964349885.1). Classification (GTDB taxonomy): domain Bacteria; phylum Bacteroidota; class Bacteroidia; order Bacteroidales; family Prolixibacteraceae; genus UBA1413. Next base: position 1,294 of record CAYGIQ010000134.1, read on the forward strand.
CACCCAGACTCACCGATATCAGTTCAGTGTTTTTCTATTTCGTGCATCAAAACTTCATTTCTTCCCTGCAGCGAGGCAAAACACTTACTTTTCCGGTAATTGACGGACATGTTGTGGGTGAAATAAAGATAGGGGCGGGTGAAATAAAGCCCATTGAAACCGAATTGGGAACCATTAATTGCTACTTACTGAAACCTGAATTGGAGAAGGGGAAAGTTCTTGCCCGTTCCGACGGAATCAACCTATACATCACTCAAAAAGATAAAATCCCGGTTATGATCGATGTTGATCTCAAAGTTGGTACCTTAAGGGCTGTCCTATCAAGTTACAATTTAAACGGGCGGGAGATTACCCAACTCTGAAACCAGATTGCTACGTTTATAAAGGGGTCACCTGCCCCAAGGTTAAGTCGTTAGCCAGCGCAAGAAACCCTTTCCATTGATTTATTGGAGATTTAACTATTTTTGTCAGGGAAAAAATTTAACCTGAATATAGTTATGGCAACAACCTCAGATATTAAAAATGGCCTATGCATCGACTGGAATGGTCAATTGTATACCATTGTTTCGTTCCTCCATGTTAAACCCGGCAAAGGACCGGCCTTCGTGCGCACCAAACTCAAAAATCTTAAAACCGGAAAGGTTATAGAGAACACCTTCAACGCAGGAGTCAAGATTGATACAGTTCGTATTGAGCGCCGACCATACCAATACCTGTACAAAGATGATTTCGGATGCCATTTTATGCATACCGAGACCTTTGAACAGATATCCCTTAATGCTGAACTTATCGAGAACAATGACCTGATGAAGGAGGGACAAATCATAGAAGTCCAAATCCAAACAGACACCGAGACGCCTTTAACTGCGGAACTTCCTCCATTCGTTGAACTTAGGGTAACCTATACCGTTCCCGGCGAAAAAGGAAATACTGCCAGTACAACTGCCCTTAAACCTGCTACCCTTGAAACCGGGGCCGAAATTATGGTCCCTTTGTTTATTATTGAAAATGAGCTTTTAAAGGTCGATACCAGAGACCGCTCCTACAACGAACGCATTCGGCAGTAGTATTTGAAGATTTGGAATCCGGAATAACATCCCGATTTTTTTATGCCTGTTTGGCCCTTCTCGAATAGAGGTCGATCCAAACTATTACAGCCGTAAAACTCCAAAAGGGTACAGCCACCTTGTCGGTATCAAGAAAGTTGTTCATTACTCCATGAACATAATAGGTCAACAATCCCAAAAAGACCGCAAGCAGCAATCCTCGGTGATAACCCGGTTCCAATCGGGAATAGGCAGAGATGGCCGTATAAAGAACTGCTGTCAGAAGCAACAGCATGGTTATAAACCCCAAAATACCGCTCTCTGCAAGTGGTCCGAAATACTCGCTGTGGGCATTTCCGGCGTCTCCCATATTGGTGCTGATAATCGTTTTATCACTGGTTATCTGGTAGGGTGCATACTTAAACATATAGGTGCCAGGTCCAAAGCCCCAAAATGGTTTCTCCTGAAACATGCGATAGGCTGCTCCCCAACGGTTGAGCCGCTCCAGATTGGATGCGTCGCTGGTAATGTTCGACATGGAACTAAAGTGTTCTAATAGATTCGATGACGATTCATCGTCATTGCGCTCCAAGTAGTGAACAATCTGCTGTTGAAATGCGAAGACCAGACCAATCAGAACAACTGCTGAAATGACCATTGAACGGAACCGGATTTTCAACAACATAAGCACCCACACCCCAATGGCCACCATTAGACTCAACCAGGCAGCACGCGTGTACGACAATATAAATGCGATTAACAATACCACAAAAACTCCCTTCGCCAGCCACCTTCGGTGGGTGGGTGCATATTTTCCAAAAGAGAAGAACGCAATTACAGGTATGAACATTGCCAAAACCGCACCATAAGATGTGTGGTCGTTGAAGAAGGGAGTCATCACCCAATGAGCAGCTTGTTTGTTGAACAGTCCGTACCCTGCATGGCGAAATATGGTATACCCTATTACCAGCAATAGTCCGGCAACATAAAGCCACACAAAACGCCGAAAGTTAAGCGCATCCTCAAACAACTTAAAGGCCAACAGATAAAACACCACGATGAACCATACCCGAACCAAAAGAAATTTAACCGAAACCAAAGGCATGGTGCTGGTTATGGTTGTAATCAATATCCACCAAAGCAATACCCAAATAGCAAGAGAAACAGGATGTTGTAGCAGCGGGATATCGTAATTGCGCGTTCCTGCAAGTCGTAAGGTAAACAATAGCAATACACCAAAAATCAGAGGCTCAGTGGGGAGAAACATGTCGAAGGGCAAACCATAAACCAGTTTACTGAGGGGAACCGACAGGGGTGTAAAGAAGGTAATCAAGTACAGCAACCTATCGGTTGCATAAATGGCCACAATGACCACCAAAAAAACAAATGGCAGAAGGGCAACCAAAAACGTTTCCTTCATAACCATCATATAGCCGTTCAACAAAATAAACAGCAACGATAAGGCATAAAACCAAGTTAATCGTATTGCAGATTCTTTGGGCACGCTATGCGATGGTTTTTTTGGAATAATCGATGGCCACAAAAAGCAGCAGGGAGAAAAACACTGCCGACAGAAGGCTTACCATAACAATGAGCCAACGAACAGGATAAGCCTTCTTATCGGGCACAATAGGGTTTTCTACCACATGAGAGTATGAAATAACCTTACGGGATTCCGATAAGTTGATGTGATACATGTTGAGCAATGAGTCGATGTGCTGATTGAGATAGTTAAAATGACTCTCCATTACCTGAGCTTCGACCCCCTTATACAAAAGGTTGGAATATATCTCTTCCACCTTGCGAGAGTCGGCAGATGCGCTGCGTCCTTGCGAAAGCACGTTCATATAACCCCGTGTAACTTCGGGCACCTGATTTACGGCATCCAGTATCTGATAATTTTTGCGAAAAGCAGCCAGTTCAGAAGCCAAGGAATCGCGCTCATGACGTCTGTGGAATAAATTCTCTTCAAGAATAACCACCATTTCTAAGTTCTTATTGGCGTGCAAAGCACGCACCTTCTGATTGTAATAATGAATTAAGGTATCGACCATAGCTGCAGCCCGCCTGGGATCAACATCCATTATTTCGATCTGAACAGTTTCAAATTCAGTCTTACGTGCTGCAAAATTTTTGTTGAAAATCCCAAGCATATAGGTCATATACTGAGGATCGTCGGGGTTAATGCCATACACCTCATGAAGTCTAAACGCATCGAACAAACGCAGCTTAATATCGTTCGAATTAATCATTTCAAGCATCTGCTCACTTTTCGACTCTTCGCTCATTACTACCACATTCGCAGGGTAGATCCGTGCCTGAGCTTTGAATTTAGGTTGAATAAAAAAAGGAGACGAAAATACCGAAGCAAGCACAACGGCTATTGCACCGATAGCAACAATATGAAAACGGCGTGACCAGAAAATTTCCAGAATGCGACGGTTGTCAAAAAAGTCGTTCATAAGTCTGATTTGTAATGTACCTCAATAGTTTTTAACGTAACGAATTATCGTTTATTATAGCCCAGAGCAGGTCAACGGGCGATAATCAGAAAATAGCTTTTCTTTCCTTTTTGTGCCAACAAATATTTTTGGGCAACCAGCATATTGATGTCAACCATAATGTCGGCCGAAACCACCTTTTCCTGATTAAGGCTCAGACCATTTGCCTGTATGGTTCGTCTAAGTTCGCCTTTTGAAGGAAAAACCGGCAACTTTTCGGCCAGCAAATCCACCACATTAACACCAACCTCAAACTCAGACCGGTCGATCTCGAATTGTGGAACTCCACTGAAAACTGCCAGAAGCGTTTTCTCTGGCAGTTGGCGCAATTGTTCTGAAGTACCCTGTCCAAACAATATTTTAGAGGCGGCTTCAGCGGTCTCAAATTCTTTCCGGCTGTGCACCATAACGGTTACCTCCTCGGCCAGTCGCTTTTGCAGCTGTCGCATATGTGGTGCTTCTGAATGCGAAGCGATCAACGTCTCAATCTCACTTTTTCCGAGCAAGGTGAAAATACGAATGTACCTCTCAGCATCCAAATCGGAGGTGTTTAACCAAAACTGGTAGAATTCATAGGGAGAGGTTTTATCTGCATCGAGCCAAACATTTCCCGATTCGGTTTTTCCAAACTTGCTTCCGTCGGCCTTGGTAATCAGCGGACAGGTTAACGCAAAAGCCTCACCCCCTGCCTTTTTTCTGATGAGTTCGGTACCGGTGGTAATATTTCCCCATTGGTCTGACCCGCCCATTTGCAAACGGCAGTTGTAGTTTAGGTAGAGATGCAGGAAATCATAGCCCTGAACCAACTGATACGTAAATTCGGTGAACGACATTCCAGAAGCCGACTCCGACGATAACCGCTTTTTCACAGAGTCTTTAGACATCATATAATTAACAGTTATATACTTCCCAATATCTCGGATAAAGTCAAGAAAAGTAATCTCCTTCATCCAATCATAGTTGTTCACCAATTCTGCTGCATTGGGTGCTTCCGATTCAAAATCGAGGAATCTTTTCAGTTGCTCCTTTATGCACTCCTGATTGTGCCGAAGGATTGCCTCATCAAGCAGGTTTCGCTCCTGCGATTTCATCGATGGGTCACCGATCATTCCGGTAGCACCTCCAACCAAGGCTATTGGCTTGTGCCCGGAAAGCTGAAAGTGCCTGAGCATCATAACACTAACTAGGTGACCAATGTGCAAGGAGTCGGCCGTTGGATCGATACCTACATAGGCAGATGTAAGCTCCCGTTCAAGTTGCTCGTCGGTACCGGGCATAACATCGTGGATCATACCCCTCCACCTAAGTTCTTCTACAAAATTCATTTTTGTCAGTTAAATTCGTATTTCAAATGGCCAGACACTGCAAAATTGCAGACCAATTCGCATGCTCTGTTTTTGCAATGAAGCCCCAAAGAATTTAATCCACTTAAGATATAGTCATATATCAATCCAAAAGCGGCTGCCATCGCAAAAATTTATGCAAATATAAAAAGAGTTTTCTGTTAGGCTAAGACCGATCCGGGTCAGCATTTTCTAGAACACTCGGTCAATTTTTACGAGAAAATCTAAAAAACCGGGCTTGTGCCAGAGACATAACGAGGACACCTGCAACGGTAAGGACACCACCCAAAAGCTGATGTGCCAATGGGAGGGTCCCAAAATAGAGGTACGACCCAATCAACACAACAATGCCTTTGGTGCTTTGCACAATCGACGACCTCGAAGCTTCTATATATTGAAAGGAGTAGTAGATGGCCAGGATTCCCATAAAAGGTCCCAAAAACGATCCTATGGCTATGTTGAGCATTGCTGATGAGGGAATCAGGAACGATTTTCCGGTAATCAGCATTAGAATCGCCGAATAAACAAAAAGCCAAAGGTTGTGGTTCAGTGTTATCAGTTCGGGGGTTAGCTTTCTCACATTTACCTTAACAACCAGTGAGGTAGTGGCTGCAAATATGGCATTGATTAGAACCACCAGAGTGCCGGGGATAAACATGTCGCGGAAGTTTGCCTCTCCAGTATAGCTGATCACAAAGGCTCCGGCAAAAGCCAGAAGCACGCCTGTCGATTCAATTGGCGTAAACCGTTCCCTTAACAACATTACCGCCCCAAGGGTAAGAAATACAGGATAAAGGTTGCCCAGAAATGAGGTAACGGCCGGATCTGGGATAATGTGAATGGATAGAAAAAAAGTGGTATTGGTCAATATCTCGAGAATCCCCAGAAGTACCATGATCCATACCTGAGGCCATTTCAAGAGCCTTATGGCACCTAAACTACCCTTCCGGGCTGCCCAAACTGTATTGAAGAATGTCCCCAGTGCATACCAGTAAAAACCAAACTGAATGAGGTGAATCTCATTAAGGGCGGCCTTGCTGAAAATATAAACATTGGAAAACGAAACGGTTGCCAATATGGCAAAAAAATACCCTTTATAC
>CAYGIQ010000135.1:0-7222 GCA_964349885.1 uncultured Prolixibacteraceae bacterium
TTATCATTCCGGTCTTTGTGCCCGTGTTTAACAAAATCACGTTTCATTGTTTGTTCAGCAAAAAACTTTAATTGAGAATAAATATAATTTCGTTCTTTCAATATCCGTTTGGAGTAAACCATTACCTGTATGAATCCTACACCTTACATCAAGGTTACATCAAAGGGTTATGGTATTACTTTGCAATTATATGAAATTTTATTATCCGTAATATCTTCACCCCGCATAGATGTCATTTTTTTGGAAAATATCATTGATTCTGCTGCTTGTGGCAACCTATACAGCAAAGGCCCAGCGGAATCCCGGACGACAGCTTGCCAAAGCTACAGAAGCGTACCATGCCAGAGCCTACCACAGGGCTGAATCTTTGGCGACCAAAGAATTAAAAAAATCACCGAACAACCTATCTCTATTATTGCTGCTCGCCGATGTGTACCTCGACACGGGTAGAATTGATTCTGAACTTGAAATGCTATTGCAGGCTGCCGCGATAGAGAAAGCACCAACAATGGTTAACCTCCGGGTTGCGCAAGCGTTCTTTAAAACCATGCGGTACAGTGAGGCGGAAAGGTGGGCATCCAAATTTCTGACAGAACCAATGGAAGGACGGACGCAAGAGAGCGCCCGGCGTCTGATTGCAGCTGCTCAATTCGCCAAACAATCGGTTGCAATCGGCACCAACATTACCCTTGAACCGGCAGGGGCCGGCATCAACACGGCCCACGACGAATACTGGCCTGCATTGACCCTAAACGGGTCAACCATGCTCTTTACCAGACGCATCAAATCTGGAACCTATGCTCAGGAGGATTTGTTCATCAGTCAACTTGATGGTGCGGGATGGGGCATTGCAAAACCCATCAGCGAACTCAACTCAGCGCTAAACGAAGGGGCTGCAACCATCGCTGCCGATGGCACACTCCTTTTTTTTACCTTGTGCAACCATCCGAATGGTATGGGGAGCTGCGACATCTGGTTCTCAAGACTGACGGCAGCCGGGTGGAGCAATCCTCGAAATGCCGGGCCGGGCATCAACACGGCAGCATGGGAAGGACAGCCTTCGGTTACAGCTACCGCTGACCGACTCTATTTTTCGAGTAGCCGTCAGGGCGGACAGGGAGGTCGCGATCTATGGAGCATTCCACTCAAAGGATGGGATGCAGGCGGAATGCCTATCTGGGGTGTTGCCAAAAACCTTGGCAATACCATCAATACCCCAGGCGACGAAATTTCGCCGTTCATTCATTTTAACGGAATCGACCTCTTCTTTAGTTCCGATCACCACCCAGGACTGGGTGGTTTAGACCTTTTCAGAAGCACAATTAACCTCGAAGGCAGGTTTGGAGTGCCAACAAATCTTGGCTACCCAATAAATTCGTCGGGCAATGAACAGGGACTGGTTATTGACCATACAGGTACAAAGGCCTACATTGCGTCTAATCGAAACGAAATGGACCCAATGGATATTTACAGTTTTACTCTACCCGAATCAATAAGACCACAAGCAGTTAGCTATGTCACCGGAACTGTAACCAATAAAAAAACCAGGGAAACACTAAGGGCTTCTCTATTTCTCCAAAATCTCTCTACCTCTGAAGCTGAATCAACCGCATTGCAAACCAACCACCACGGAGTTTTCATTGCCGCGCTTTCGCCAGGAAAAGAATACTTGATGATACTTCACGAAACTGGATTTCTATTCCATTCGGAAAGAATTTGGGTGCCGGAAACAAGCCAGTTGCCCTATACCCGGAATATTGAGCTTTCCCCTATTGAAGTTGGCCAGGTAACCAACCTCCGACACATCTATTTTCAAACTGACCGGTGGGAATTATTGCCGGTTTCAGAACCCGAACTTGAATTTCTATTCCAACTTTTACAACAGAACCCAACGTTAGAGGCCGAAATTCAAGGGCACACCGATAACTCGGGAAGCGAAAATCACAACCTAATTCTCTCAGAAAAACGAGCCACCTCAGTTGCAGATTATTTAACCTTAAAAGGAATCGATGTTGAACGGTTAACCATACGCGGATATGGAGACACTCAACCTATTGCACCCAACGACACAGAAGAAAGTAGGTCGTTAAACCGTAGGACTGCAATAAAAATTATCGGTTTTTAGCTACCTGCTCTGGGGTTATGGCAGAAGCATTGTTCGTAAAACTCTGCCTCACATAAGTGAGAATATCTGCAATCTGATGGTTGGTGAGATGGGTATGAGGAGGCATCAGCCCATTGTATTCGACCCCGTCGACAACTACCTTTCCCGACATGCCCTTCAATGTAATCTGAATAAGCTTATCAATGTCTCCGTTTACTGTTTTGGTACCAGCCAATGGAGGTTGAATCCCTCTAATGCCTTGACCTTTGTCGAGATGACAGGCCTTACAGTATTGGTCGTATAATTTTTTGCCCGGATGCTCCTGCATGGCCTGCATCGATTCGAACGGGACTGTATTTCCTTGGTTCCCGGAATTTTGATTGCCTCCACAAGAGGTATAAACCGTTAGGGTTAAAAATAGAAGCAGTGTACTTATAATTAAAGTCTTCATAATGAATAAATTTAGATAGCAGTTGTTTATGCTAAGCCCAAGCAATTGCCAATCGTCAAAAAGCTCACCTGCAATCCTGCCAGAAGCGAAATTACTGTAAATTAGCCAAACTCCAAAATTAGCCTTAGTGGAAAGGTTCTTGTGATACAATAGTTTGTTCCATCACCCACCCCCTTTAAGGATCGGCAATATATTATTGGTCAAAAGCAGTCTAGAGAGGACATCGGTAGGTTTTAATCTCTAATTTTATAGACCATCGCCAACAGTCCAATACCATGGAAAGGCTCTTCTATCCTAAGCTGCTCAGTACAATTCGATCAGGCTATTCCCGACACCAGTTTCAAACAGATCTGATGGCAGGAATCATCGTTGGGATCGTTGCTCTTCCTTTGGCGATTGCATTTGCAGTAGCCTCTGGAGTATCGCCCGAAAAAGGTCTGATTACAGCTGTAGTAGCCGGTTTCATTGTTTCGGCATTGGGTGGTAGTAGGGTTCAGATTGGTGGCCCCACTGGTGCATTTATTGTAATCGTATATGCCATTGTGGCGGAGTTTGGATGGCATGGACTGGCCATTTCCACCATTATGGCGGGTGGATTTATGATCGTTTTCGGCCTGCTGCGGCTGGGTTCGGTTTTGAAGTTTATTCCCCACCCCCTCATTGTTGGTTTTACAAGTGGAATTGCACTTATCATTCTAACTACTCAGATAAAAGATGCACTTGGTTTGGACACGGAAAGTCTTCCCCAAGCATTTATTGCGAAGTGGCTAATCTATTTTAGCAACATTTCTGAGGCAAATATGTATGCAGTCGCCATTGCATCAGCCACCATCCTCATCACCCTGTTGTCGAAATTCTTTATCCGGAAAATTCCGGGTTCATTTATTGCCATCATTGTAATGACCACCCTCGTCTCGGTATTGGATCTGCCGGTCGATACCATTGAATCGGTTTTTGGCGAGATACCCCGAAATATCTCATTTCAATTTCCTGAATTGGATTGGACCCAAATGGCCAATTATGTGCAGCCTGCATTCACGATTGCACTGCTGGGTGCCATCGAGTCGCTGCTTTCGGCAGTCGTTGCCGATGGTATGATTGGTGGCAATCACCGGTCGAACACCGAACTTATTGCACAGGGAATTGCCAATGTGGTTACACCCCTATTTGGCGGGATTCCTGCTACAGGGGCCATTGCCCGAACTGCCACCAATGTAAAAAATGGAGGAAGAACCCCAATTTCGGGCATAGTACATGCATTTACTTTGATGCTGATTATGCTGTTTTTCGGCCGTTGGGCAAAACTGATCCCCCTATCGTGCCTCGCAGGAATATTAATGGTGGTAGCCTATAATATGAGCGAATGGCGTACTTTTCTTTCAATACTAAAAGGATCATATTACGATGTAGTGGTTCTGCTTTCAACGTTTTTGCTCACCGTGCTCGTTGATTTAACCGTTGCCATTCAGATTGGGGTCGTCCTCGCCGCATTCTTATTCATGCAAAGAATGTCAAAAGGCAGCCGAATCATTCCGGTGGAAACCGACTCAGACTCCTGGGAAAGCTACTCTGGATTACCTGGCTGCATAGAGGTGTATGAAATAAGTGGTCCGTTTTTCTTTGCAGCGGCTAAAAAATACCAAGAGGTTCTAAGAAATTTCCGGTCCGATACCCAAATCATGATTATCCGAATTCGGCATGTTCCGTTTATCGACTCAACCGGCATTCACAATTTCAGAGCCACGTTAACCGAGCTCAAACACCACAACAAAAGGGTTATTCTCTCGGGTGTGAGCAGGGATGTTATGAAAGATCTCAGAAAGAGTGGACTTGCCGACTTAATTGGCAAGGAAAATATCTTTTCCAATTTTGAGGAGGCCCTGTTGGCAGCGCGTAATTTTTTGAGCAACTGCACCGATACTTTTCCTTTACACAATTCCGATCGTAAATAAGATAACCAGTTTCCTGTAAATTCAAAACTTGATTCCCTTCTCAGAGCATGGAAAATAACGCATCGGTTATTGAAATTTTCTTCCTTGCCACGTATCTTTCTCCTGCAGCAACCGATCGATTTTTGACACAAATTCAAAATTCTTCATGCCCCACTTCGGGGCAATAAGCAAGTCGGGGGGTGACTGTCCAATAAATCGTTCGACGATAATTCGGGGATTGAGCAACTCGAGATATTCAATTATAAGTTCTGCATATTCAATGGCAGTATGAAGTTGGAAAGAGGTTGGGTTGGCTTCATATTCGCTGGCCAGTCTGGTATTTCTGTGAATTTGCAGTTGATGAAGCTTAAGGTTTTCAACAGGCAGTTGTGAAATAACTCTGGCTTGATCCACAAAATCGGCATGCATCTCACCCGGAAGACCTAATATGGTATGCACGCAGCTGTGAATTTCTCGGCTGGCAGTAGCATCAAGGGCAGCAACGGTTTGCTCAAAGGTATGCCCTCGGTTGATTCGTTGCAACGTTTTGTTGAGATGCGACTCGGCACCATACTCCACCATAACGTACACCTTCTTCGACAAAAAAGCAAGGTAATCCAGAATCTCTTCGGTAACACAATCGGGCCTGGTCCCTATCACCAGTCCAACAACCCCAGGTACCGCCAAAGCCTCTTCATACCTGACTTTCAAAACCGAAATTGGAGCGTATGTATTGCTAAAAGCCTGAAAATATGCCAGATATTTCATTCCGGGATATTTGACAGAGAAAAAACGTTGACCATTTTCAAGCTGTTCCGTTATGGTCAAATGTGGTGAGCAGTAATCTGGATTAAAAGTATCGTTGTTGCAATATGAACACCCCCCCCTTGCAATGAGGCCATCTCGATTTGGGCAACTAAACCCCGCATCAACAGATATTTTCTGAACGCGGCCACCCATTTTGTTCTTGAAATGGGTTGAAAAATCGTTAAACCTGCGGGCGTGACCCCAGGGGTATGTGTGCATTTTTAAAAGATTTCGGTTGTTTAAGCGAAGGTAAGGAAAGTAGCTGAACGTTCCGTCGTTTCGTTTGTTGAAAAGAGTATTGATAACTTTCCTGATTGGCACCGTCCCGCATTAGGACAACAAATTCAAAAGGCGTAATTTTATGTATATTTATAAGATATGATTTCACCCAACGATTTATTGCAATGCAAAGCACACGGTATTGGTGCCGATGTGATTGCACAGCAGCTTCAGAATTTCAGGGAGGGATTCCCATACCTGCCGCTTGCGGATGCCGCTACTGTTCACCATGGCATACTTAGTCTCGTTGCCTCCGACCTCGAAAAATTTATTGAAGTATACAACCATTCGGTTTTGAAGGGTGTTTCTTTGCTGAAATTTGTACCTGCATCAGGAGCTGCAAGTCGTATGTTCAAAGCGTTATTCGAAGCACTCGAAGCGCTTGAGTCAGGAAAATCGGAAACCACCTTGCTCGAAGAATCCTCCGAAATCCGTGCGTTTTATCAGGGGGTTGAAAAATTCGCATTCTTCCCAAAATTAATGGAAGTTTCGGGAGGAGCCACCGATCTTCTTTCCATAATAAGAGCCTTGCTCACAACAAAAGGGTTAAATTACGGCAATATGCCCAAAGGTTTGCTGCTGTTTCATCATTACGAAACTGGAGCCAGAACGGCATTCGAAGAGCACCTTGTAGAGGGAGCCCAATATGCTCGAAACTATGAAGGTAAGGTGTATCTTCATTTTACGGTTTCTCCTGAGCATCAGTCGGCTTTTGAAGCACAGGTTGCTAAAACAGTACAGGGATACAGCGAACTGTTTGGAGTCGAATACAATATCAGTTTCAGTCAGCAAAAACCTGCCACCGACACCATTGCGGTCGACCCCGAGAATCAACCCTTTCGTGAGAAAGATGGGTCACTGCTTTTCAGACCTGCCGGTCATGGTGCACTGCTCGACAATCTGAACGATTTGCAGAGCGATCTTGTGTTTATTAAAAATATCGACAATGTTGTGCCCGACCGTTTGAAGGAGACCACCTATACCTATAAAAAAGCTTTAGCAGGTGTTTTACTCCATTACCAGCATAAAATCTTCGAATACCAGTCGATGCTTAATGACCGGCACTATTCGTCGCTCGACAGTGCACAGCTTGCTTCGGCAGCCAATTTCCTCGAGAACGAACTCAATACCCGGCCGGTATCCAACCAATACTACACAGAAAAGGAGGATTTGTACGTCTATTTGCGCGAAAAATTCAACCGGCCAATCCGGGTTTGCGGCATGGTGAAGAATGAGGGAGAACCGGGAGGAGGCCCATTCTGGGCTTCGAATCAGGATGACACAATTTCGCTACAAATAGCTGAGAGTGCCCAAATTGACCCCAAAGACCCCAAACAGCAATCCATTGCTGCAGGGGCAACCCACTTCAACCCGGTTGATCTGGTGTGCGGAGTAAAAAATTACCGTGGTGAGAAATACAATCTCCCAGATTTCAGAGATCCCAAAACGGGATTCATTTCAAACAAATCAAAGGACGGACGAGACCTAAAAGCCATGGAGCTGCCCGGATTATGGAATGGAGCCATGAGCGACTGGATAACACTTTTTGTAGAGGTGCCGGCTGATACTTTCAATCCGGTAAAAACCGTTAACGACTTGCTGAGGCCACAGCATCAGTAAAAGAGAAGAATGTGGCAGGTATTTTTTACC
>CAYGIQ010000136.1:0-7205 GCA_964349885.1 uncultured Prolixibacteraceae bacterium
GGTTACTCCCGAACGAATCACAGGCAGATTTCGCAGCGCATTGTCGTAATTGTCGCGGAAGTAGTGTGAAAGGAAAAAGTGACGGTTTGCATCGTAATCGGCGGCCGAAATTTCGAAGTTGGTTACCTGCGCACCCCCTTCGGTTTCGACCATACGGGTCTCTCCCTTGTGCTGCGAGAGCAGTGTGGTAAGGGTGAGTTTACCAAACTGCATTTCGGTTTTGATACCAAATAGGTTGGAAGCACCGGTTATCAGCGATCCGTTGAGGGGAAGTGAAACATTTCCTGCCTCAATGCGCTTAATGATTTCATCCTCATCGCCGGTATATTCGAGGTTCATTTTGTTTTCGTAATCGAACGTAGCCTCCGTGTTATAATTAACACGCATGTTCATCTTGGTTCCAATCTGACCCATAACACTCATTTGGATCTTCTGGTCAAAATCGAAGGTTGGCACGCGCCTTAATCGCTCCGGAATGGCAGGATTTTCGGTGGTATTCATCTGGTATCCAAAGCTTACTTCCACATAGCCCTGAGGTTTTATGTCGATTACGTTTCCACCGAAGATTCGGTTGAAAGTTTCGCTGTCGATCGATAACCTTGGGATTAGGGAGCCTTGTGCCTGCCGGTCTGAAATGTTCTTGCGGGAAAGCCAGTAGTCCTGAATAGATTTTTTGAAATCGTATTCCACATACTCTTCTAGGGTCATGGTTTGGGGCAATCGGTAGTTTAGGTTGCCAATTCGCTCATAAAAGATGTATTTCCCTGTCGACGGATCATATTCTACCTGACGCACTACATTCGACGGGCGCCGCATAAAAAGCGTTGAAGTATCCCCTTCAAGTGGAGAGGCAAAGGCTGGTTGATCTGAAAAAGGGTAGGGTAGCGGTCCCACCAGCGTGTCGTCTGAAACCAATAATTCGGCTTGAATTGCATCGAAATGACTATGGGAGCCACGAAAGTGTACTTCAGCCCCCCTACCTAAGCCACCGCTAAGCGAAAAGAGGGTAAAAATTACCGACAGAAGCAGTATGTTTTTTACCAGGGTCCGAATCTTCATTCAGCAATTATAACCGTTTTAAAGCAAGTTTAATCAAAAGTTCCACACTTAGTCCGGGCTGTTCCCGAACAATTCCAGCCAACGCCTTTTCGGCATCCTTTCGACCAAAACCGAGCATCACCAATGCTGATAACGCTTCATTTTGCAAGGTATTGTCCGAGGGAATCAGGATTTCGCCTGTGATCGGAGTAGCTTTGGCAATTTTATCCTTCAATTCAATTACAATGCGCTGGGCAGTTTTGAGTCCTATTCCCTTAACCGACTTTAAAAGATTGATGTTATCGGTCGAAATGGCTGCCACAAGCTCATCGGCCGACAGAGAAGAGAGCATCATAAGGGCAGTGGCTGCACCAACACCATTTACCGACAACAGTTGTCTGAAAAGCTCTCGTTCACTGGTTGTTGCAAAACCATAAAGCAGTTGGGCATCTTCACGTACAACGAAATGTATGTAAACCTTGCTCTGCTTTAGGCTCTGAAGTGCCGAAAATGTAGTGAGCGATATGTGGATGGCGTATCCAATACCTCCGGCTTCAATGACTACCTGAGTTGGATTTATATTGACAACCGGGCCCTGAATGTATTCGTACATAGTTTGAGATTAACAGCCAAAAATCGGTACAATTAAGGAGTATCGAAGTTCCCTTCTTCTATATTAATGGTTTCGTCGACCTGGTTCGGATTGATATCATACTTTTTGAGAGGATCGTGGGTAATTTCCTTATAAATCTCCCTATTCTTATGGATATCAATGGCCAGGTACAATGCCTCTCTGAAAGAATCGGGCGAAGCTTTATCCTCGCCGGCAATATTATAGGCTGTGCCGTGTGAAGGGGAGGTTCTTATCACCGGAAGTCCGGCAGTAAAGTTAACACCCTCTTCGAAAGCACTGAATTTAAACGGTATAAGCCCTTGGTCGTGGTACATGGCCAGTACAGCATCAAAACGGGCATAATCGCCCGATCCAAAAAATCCGTCAGCAGGAAAGGGTCCCAGTGCAGTAATCCCCTCATTGCGTGCTTTTTCGATGGCCGGAATGATAATATCCTGCTCCTCTTTTCCCAGTAGACCATTATCTCCTGCATGTGGATTTAGCGCCAGCACGGCTATTCGAGGATTGGTGGCGGCGAAATCTTCACGCAGACTGCGGGCAATGACCCGAAGTTTGGATACAATTTTTTCACGGGTAATCTTCTGGGCCACCTCTCCAAGGGGTATGTGGCCGGTTACGACTCCAACCTTCATGTTTCGGCTTACCATGAGCATTACAACATCCGACACATTGAACGCGTTGGCCAGATATTCTGTGTGCCCGGGAAAGTTGAATTTGTCGCTTTGTATATTCTCTTTATTGATGGGGGCTGTAATCAGCACATGGATCTCTCCTTTGTGAAGATCTTCCACTGCCTTTTCCAACGCCATAAAGGAAGATTCACCGGCCGCCTCGGTCGATTTTCCCAATTCTACACGAATGTCTTCATCGATGCAGTTAATGATATTCACCCGGTTATGGGAAGCTTCGTGTGCGCTTCTAACTTGATTGATGCTCAGGCTTTCCATATTCAAAACCTTTCGGTGATAGGCGGCAACCTTGGGAGATCCGTAAATAACGGGGGTGCACATCTCAAGAATTCTGCTCTCCTGAAGGGTTTTTAAAATGACTTCGTAGCTTATTCCGTTGATATCACCGTGCGTAATACCAACTTTTATTTTTGGATTATAGACCATATAAACGGTGCATTTGATTATTGCTCAATGAGATTTGGGCAAATTTAAGCTTTTATTTATAACATAGGGCATTCCGCTCCAATGCTTGCTTAGAGCGTTCTTCGGCTGGTTCCGTTTAACGTAAAAAAACCTGCCGCCACTGGCCACAGGTTGAGTCATTTTTGGGTTTTCAGGCCCGAATCAAACGATGTTGAGCGCTTTTCCAACCTTAATAAAGGCAGCAACAGTTCGATCTACCTGCTCGAAGGTGTGGGCTGCCGAAAGTTGAACCCTTATTCTGGCTTTGCCGCGTGGCACAACCGGAAAGACAAACCCAATTACATATACACCCTCCTTGAGCAGGGCATCTGCAAAACGAATAGCCAATGGCTCATCGTAAATCATGACTGGCACAATGGCGGTAGTTCCTTTAACCAGATCGAAGCCGGCGGCTTCCATTTGGCTTCGAAACCGGTGTGCGTTGTCCATCACCTTTCTGGGCAATGCATCATCATTTTCCAGCAATTCTATCGCTTTAAGCGTTGCACCAACGGTTGCTGGGGCCAGTGTGTTGGAGAAAAGATAAGGCCGACTGCGTTGACGAAGCAATTCGATGATCTCGGTCTTTCCCGAAGTACATCCGCCATTTCCACCCCCCATTGCTTTTCCAAAAGTAGTGGTTATGATGTCGATCTTTCCAAGAAGACCAAAATGTTCGGCGGTTCCCCTTCCGGTTGCTCCAATGTACCCAGTTGCGTGCGAATCGTCGACCATTACCAATGCATCGTAGGTGTCGCAAAGCGATACAATTTCGGGAAGTTTGCACAAATCCCCGTCCATAGAGAAAACGCCATCGGTTACTACTATCCTGAACCGGGCCGATTGAGCCTGCTTCAAGCTCTGCTCCAATTCCGCCATATCGGAGTGCTTGTATCTGAATCGTTGTGCTTTACAAAGCCTTACCCCATCGATTATGGAGGCATGGTTCAGTTCGTCTGAAATGATGGCACTATCCTCGCCCAGAAGGGGTTCAAATACCCCTCCATTGGCATCGAAGGCAGCACAATAGAGAATGGTATCTTCGGTGCCCAGAAATTTGGAAACCTTCGCTTCCAACTCCTTGTGAATTTGCTGTGTTCCGCAAATAAATCTTACCGAAGAAAGGCCAAACCCCCATTGGTTCATTATCTCTTGGGCCGATTTAACAATTTCGGGATGACTGGCCAATCCGATGTAGTTGTTGGCACAAAAATTAAGTGCCCGCTCGCCGGTATTCAGGGTAATTTCAGGCCCCTGTGCCGAAGTAATTATGCGCTCTTTCTTGTAAAGCCCCTGAACTTTAAGCTCCTCCAGGGTTTTTTGAAGTTCCTCTTTTATGGTGCCGTACATCGATGCTGGATTTAAAATGAACAAAACAAACTTAAATAAAAAATCAGAGGGATACCTATGACAAATGGCAGCATAACCGGTTCGATCTGGCAATATCCCCCAATTGCCGATCGCATTATTTTCAAATTAAGTTACCTTTGGATGAAGCAAATCTACATCCCAATATGGTACCTTTTACACACTTACACGTACATTCACAATACTCTATTCTAGATGGGGCTGCCAGTATAGATGGGTTGGTAGCCAAAGCCAAAGAGCAAGGAATGACTGCCCTTGCCCTTACCGATCATGGAACCATGCTGGGCATAAAGGAGTTTCACGGAGCCTGCAATAAGGCAGGGATTAAACCCATTTTGGGCTGCGAAACCTATGTGGCTTCCCGTTCTATCGCCGAAAAAACAGGAAAGGAAGACCGTTCCGGAGATCACCTCGTACTCTTGGCCAAAAATTTGACCGGGTATAAAAATCTGGTTAAACTGATTTCGATTGCCAACATTGATGGGTTTTACTACAAGCCACGGATCGACAAACAACTCTTAAGGCACCATGCCGAAGGACTCATTGCCTCATCGGCCTGTCTTGGAGGAGAGATTGCCACACTTCTTGCCGACGACCGGATAAAGGAGGCAGAAGAGGTGATCGGGTGGTTTCAGGAAGTGTTTGGCGGCGATTTTTATCTCGAACTGATGCGTCACCCCTCCGAGTTGCCTGAACTCAGAGAGCAGGTATACCATCGGCAGGTGAAAGTGAACGGATTGCTGGTTGAGCTTGCCCGAAAATTTGACATTAAATTAATTGCCACCAACGACATACATTTTATCAATGCCGAAGATGCCGATGCACACGATCTGCTGATTTGCCTGAATACCGGAAAAGATCTTGATGATCCCAACAGAATGCGGTATACCAAACAGGAGTGGTTTAAGACCACACGCGAAATGTCTGAGCTCTTTTCCGATATTCCGGAAGCACTCGCAAATACTGCAGCAGTGGTGGCAAAAGTTGAAGAATATCAGCTCGACAATGCTCCGATTATGCCGGTATTTCCTATTCCTGATGATTTTGGTTCAGAGCAGGATTACCTTAAACAGTTAAAGGAGCAATCCCTGATGGAAGAGTTTGGAGAGGATGCTTTCAACAGACTCGGTGGTTTCGAAAAGGTAGCCCGCATAAAATTTGAATCGGAATACCTCAGGCACTTAGCCTATGAAGGTGCAGTAAAACGTTATGGTAATCCTTTGCCTGAAGAGGTAACCCATCGAATCGATTTTGAACTCGATGTTATTAAAGCCATGGGTTTTCCGGGGTATTTTCTCATTACCCAAGATTTTATCAATGCTGCCCGTGAGATGGGAGTACTGGTGGGTCCCGGACGTGGCTCCGCTGCAGGATCAGCAGTATCTTACTGCACCGGAATTACCAATATTGATCCCATGCGCTACAACCTACTGTTTGAGCGGTTTCTGAATCCCGATCGCATCACACTGCCCGATGTGGATATCGATTTTGACGACGATGGTCGGCAACTTGTGTTGGATTGGGTCGTGAACAAATATGGCAGGGATAAGGTTGCGCATATTTGCACATTTGGAACCATGGCAACCAAACTGGCCATTCGAGATGTTGCCAGGGTGCTTAAATTGCCACTGCCCGAGGCCGACCGATTGGCCAAATTGGTTCCCGAAGCGCCAAAAATGACTTTCAAAAAGGCTTTTCACGACAGTATTGAGTTAAGGAATGAAAAAAAATCGACCAATTCACTGATCGTAAAAACCCTCAAATTTGCTGAAGTCCTCGAGGGTTCGGTAAGGCAAACCGGAGTACATGCGTGTGGTATCATCATCAGCCGCGATCCGCTTACCGATCACATCCCCCTAATGCCAGCCAAAGACGATAACCTTCCGCTTACGCAATACGATGGCCGTTTTGTGGAGAGTATTGGGCTTCTAAAAATGGATTTTCTAGGACTTAAAACCCTATCAATAATCAAGGAAACCCTCGAGAACATTCGCCTTTCAACTGGCCGGATCATCGACATCGATGCAATTCCTTTTGATGACCATGCCACTTACGACCTCTTCTCCCGGGGTGAAACCACTGCCATCTTTCAGTTTGAATCGGAGGGCATGAAGAAACATCTGCGTGAGCTGAAACCCAATCGGTTCGAAGACCTTGTGGCAATGAATGCATTGTATCGGCCTGGTCCAATGGACTATATTCCGGAGTATATTGCCAGAAAATATGGTCGCAAGCAGGTTGCGTACGACTTGCCTATGATGGAGGAGAATCTGAGCGAAACCTACGGAATAACCGTATTTCAGGAACAGGTTATGTTGCTTTCGCGGCTTTTGGCCAACTTTACCAGGGGCAATTCAGATTCTCTGCGAAAAGCAATGGGTAAAAAAGATGAGGCGCTTATGAATGAACTGAAGCAAAAATTTGTTTCAGGATGTCACGGCAATCCGCGATTTAATAGCGAATGTGAAGAGGTAGGTAAAAAGCCGGCAGAGGTAATTGAAAAAATCTGGCGCGACTGGGAAGCCTTTGCCTCCTATGCATTCAATAAATCGCATTCGGTTTGTTATGCCTACATCGCTTATCAAACCGGATACCTTAAGGCACATTATCCAGCCGAATTTATGGCAGCCAACCTTAGCCGGAATCTCAGCAACATAACCGAGATCACCAAATTTATGCAAGAGTGCAAACGAATGCATCTGAATGTGCTCGGACCCGATGTTAACGAAAGCTTTGTTAAGTTTATGGTGAACAAAAAGGGCGACTTACGGTTTGGGCTTGCTGCAGTAAAAGGAGTTGGAGAGGGCGCTGTTAATGAGATAATTCAAGCCCGGCAGAATGGAGGGGAATTTACCGATATCTTCAATTTTGCCGAAAGGGTGAATTTACAAACTGTAAACAAGAAAAATCTCGAGGCGATGGCAATGGCCGGTGCCTTCGACGGATTTGGCCAGATCAAAAGACGTCAGTTCTTTGAAGGAGATTCGGCAAACGACTCAACCATATTTATCGAGAAGCTTATCCGATATGGC
>CAYGIQ010000137.1:0-7063 GCA_964349885.1 uncultured Prolixibacteraceae bacterium
CCGACCTCATGATTATGAATCATGCGCTCTAACCAGCTGAGCTACCTCGCCAAATTGTACCAGCAGCGCCATGTACAGCTTTTTTGAACAGCGGTGCAAATATACAATTTTTTTCAACTTTTGGGGCTGTTGCTAAAAATATACTATATTGATGCCCGTTAACCTGTTGTAAATTACAGCAACGCTTACTATGGAAACTTAGATCGAAATTACATGACAGAAAAAGTTAAGCTGCAGCTTGAATACCTTATAAATTGTTCTCCAAAAGTTTTGTACGACAGACTAAGCACTCCTTCAGGATTGGCTGAGTGGTTTGCTGAAGATGTTAGCGTGCAAGGAGCCCGCTACACTTTTAAGTGGAAGGGGGCCGAAGAGGTGGCCGATATTGTTATGCATAAGGAGCATAAACTGATACGTTTTTCATGGATAGACGAGCCTGAGACCTATTTTGAATTTAGAATCACACAGGATGAACTTACCAGCGATGTTTCGCTACTGGTAACTGACTTTTCCGAACCCGAAGAAACCGATGAAATTGTGAGTATGTGGAACAACCACATCAACGATCTAAAACATGTGGTGGGTTCTTAATGTGCAACATAAATCATCGTGCATCTAAGCGGCAATTTTTGTGGTGGTTGCTATAATTCAGATTGAATGCAGGGTTCAAGGTTTGGCCTCCCGAATCCCGATACCTATTGGGAAATTTGATGTACTTTTGTATGATGGATGGTTTTAGCCAGCCTTTAGTTGCCAGTCGTTAGTCCCTTTACAACTACAGTTGTATTTGGTTAAATATTTGGGCAGTTCGAAATGAAAAAATTGCATCTGTATGTTTTGAAGACGTTTATAGGGCCATTTATAATGACCTTTTTTATAATCGTTTTCGTTTTGCTGATGCAATTTCTTTGGAAGTATGTCGATGATCTCGTAGGGAAAGGTCTCGATTGGTCGATATTGGCCGAATTGCTGTTCTATGCTGCCTTTGGGCTACTGCCTTTTGCATTTCCGCTCTCCATGTTGCTTGCCTCCATTATGACCTTTGGTGAGTTGGGAGAGAATTATGAATTGGTTGCCATGAAATCGGCCGGTGTATCGCTCTACAGAATCATGCGCCCCTTAATCTTAGTGGCCGTTCTGGTAACTGTGGTTGCCTTTGTTTTTGCCAACAATATACTGCCCCACACCAACCTCCGTTTTACCAATCTGCTGTGGAGTGTTCGACAGCAAAAACCTGAGTTGGTGCTTCAGGAGGGATTGTTTACGAGTGAAATTGATGGATACAGCATTCGAATAGGACACAAGGACCGACGAACCAATGCACTGCACGATATTCTTATTTACGACCATACTAGAGGTCGGTCGAACGATAACCTTACCGTAGCCGATTCAGGATATCTGCACATGACAGAAGACAAGAACTATATTGTGATGACACTCTACAGCGGTGAAAATTTTGCCGAAGAGGAGAATACCATCAATACCGGCAACAACACCTATCCGTTTCGCCGCGACCGATTCGAGAAACAGATCATCAATGTAAAGGTCAATAATTTCGATTTTCAAAGGGGAGACGAAAGCATCTGGAGAAATAGCTACCGGATGCTCAATATTAGTCAACTCCGTTTTTCTGAAGACTCACTCACCTCTGATTATAAGAACCGGCTTCGTAGTTTTATTTTGAGTACACGATATGCTACCCACCTCGATAAACGTGTGTATGCCCGGGCTCTCAACAACGACTCACTGCTTAGGCTTCACAATCAGACTCCCTTCCAAATTTTCGATTACGATAGCCTGCTCTTTAGCTATCCCAACTGGAATCAGGGAGATGCGGTTCAAACGGCCATCTATGCCGCCAGAAACAATTTCCAGGAGATCAACAACATCGAGAACAATCTATATACCCGCAAATTGCGCATCAACCAGCACATGATGGAGCGTCATCGAAAGTTTACACTGTCATTTGCAGTGTTGATCTTTTTCTTCATTGGGGCTCCATTGGGCGCTATCATTCGAAAAGGTGGCCTTGGCATGCCGGTTGTGGTTTCCATTCTACTGTTTATCTCCTACTACATAGTCTCGATGACCGGCGAAAAATCGGCACGTGAAGATGTTTGGGCGATGATGGCTGGTATGTGGTTCTCTTCCTATCTGTTTCTACCCATCGGTATTTGGCTAACCTATAAGGCTGTCACCGATTCGGCGCTGATGTCGACAGAGACCTACAGCAACTTTCTCAAAAGGGTAAAGTTGCCTTCGTTTGTACAAAAGTATTTTGCGAATGAGAATTCTGCAGCTGACCAATAAACCATCCTGGCCAGCCCGTGATGGAGGGGCCATTGCCATGCACAGTCTTACAGCTGGTTTCGCAAGCCTCGGTCATGAGGTTACAGTTCTCTCCATGCAAACTTTAAAACACCCTACTCAGCTTGTTGATTTGCCAGGGGAAATTAGCACTTTGGCCGATTATCGTCTTGTTAAAGTTGATGCTGATATCTCTTACAGGGCAGCCATGGTGAATCTTCTTTTTTCGAGACGACCCTACAATGCTGTTCGTTTCATTTCGGGCGATTTTACGGCGGCGTTGGTTGAACTCCTTCGTGCGAAATTGTTCGATGTGGTTCAGCTCGAGGGTTTGTATCTATGCCCCTATATTCCGGTAATTAGGAAGCACTCCAACGCGCTGATTGCCTATAGGGCGCATAATATTGAGTTTGAAATTTGGGCACGGACAGCTAAAATTACCCACGGGCTAAAGCGCATTTACCTATATGATTTGGCAAGACGCATCAGAAAGTTTGAGCTTTCGTACCTTAATAGTTACGATGTATTGGTGCCAATTACGGGGCGCGATGCGCAATACTTGAATCTGTTGGGCAACCTTAAGCCTCACTTTGTTGCCCCAGCTGGACTCACTGCTGGTTGCGAATTGGATACAGCCCAATCAGTGGAATATCCTTCGGTTTTTCATTTGGGATCGCTCGACTGGTCGCCCAATCAGGAAGGGTTGCTTTGGTTTCTGAACAATTGCTGGCCCGATTTACACAGCCAATTTCCCGATTTGAAGTTTTTTGTCGCCGGAAGAAATGCTCCAGCATGGCTTATTTCGAAACTCAATATTCCAGGCGTTGTCTATGAAGGCGAAGTGCCAGATGCTCATGCTTTTATTCGTTCTAAGGCGGTAATGTTAATACCATTGCTGTCGGGTAGTGGTATGCGTGTTAAAATGATTGAAGGGATGGCTCTTGGGAGTGCCGTAGTTTCTACGGCTGTGGGAGCCGAAGGTCTTGATGCAATTTCTGGTGAACATTTTCTTCAGGCCAACACTCCTCAAGATTTTACAACAGCAATTGTCGCTTTGGTGAGCAATCCCGAATTATGGTCGCGAATCAGGATCAGCGCTGCTTTGTTTGCCAAAACAAATTTCGATAACCAAAGAGTGTCGGCCGAACTGGCTGCATTCTATCAAAGACATCTGGCATGATAAGCACTACATTGTTTTGGCTTATGTTGGTCACACTGATATACACCTATGCTGGCTATGGATTGGTGCTCTATTTGCTTGTCAAGATCAAAGGCATGGTTCCCAAAATGCCTGCTCCCTCTGCCGATGTTTACGAACCCGAAGTATGCCTGTTTGTAACCGCCTACAATGAACGTGACTATGTTGGGCAGAAGGTGAGCAATTCACTCCAACTCGAATACCCTTCCGAAAAGATTCAGTTGCTATGGGTAACCGATGGTTCGGATGATGGAACACCCGATCTTCTGCTCGAGTGGCCACAGGTAGAGGTTCAGCATCTTTCGGAACGCAAGGGAAAGATTGCTGCAATGAACAGAGGTATTGCATTTGTGAAAAAGCCAATTGTGATCTTCTCGGATGCCAATACACTTTTAAGCCAAAATACCATTCGCCGGATGGTGGAGGCCTTTGCCGATCCAAACGTAGGCTGTGTTGCCGGCGAAAAAAGGATTCTCCAGAGAACTGCCGATAGCGCGTCGGCTGCTGGTGAGGGACTATACTGGAAGCTGGAGTCGAAAATCAAGCTTTGGGACGCCACCCTTAACTCTGCCATCGGTGGCGTTGGTGAACTTTTTGCGATTCGTACAGAACTTTTTGAACCGGTTGAGGAGGATACCTTGCTCGACGATTTTGTTATTTCGCTCAGGATTGCCGGAAAAGGATACAGGATTGCCTATACTCCCGATGCATATGCCGAGGAGCGTGCTTCTCTTAATGTTGGTGAGGAGCTCAAACGAAAAATAAGAATTGCTGCCGGGGGTATGCAAACCATCTTCAGATTGCCATGGTTGCTCAATATTTTTAAACATGGATGGCTTAGCTGGCAATATTGCTCTCACAAGGTATTGCGCTGGTCGGTGGCCCCCATTTTTCTATTCCTATTTTTACCACTCAACGTTTATGTGGTCTTTACCCGGGCTCTTTGGGTAGAACCATCCTTGTATTCCCTTATCCTGTATGGACAGGTAATTTTCTACCTCATGGCAATGGCAGGATTTCTGTCGGAGAACCGTCGTTTACGCACCAAACTCTTTTTTGCTCCTTACTACTTTTTGGCCATCAATTACGCTTCATGTCGGGGAATTTACCGTTACTTTAAGGGTTCCCAAAAGGTAACCTGGGAAAAGTCGAAAAGGGCCTGACGATTTTTTTACAATGACCCGTGTTTGGGCATTTGTCAGGTTTTTGCCGATAATTTTGCCTAATTTTGCGCCTGAAACAATCTGGAAAATGTCAGAAATCATCCTAAATACCATACCTGAGGCAATCGAAGCCATCCGAAAAGGTCAGATGGTAATTGTTGTAGATGATGAGGATCGGGAAAACGAAGGTGATTTTATCGCCGCGTCGGAGTTGATCACTCCCGAAATCATCAACTTTATGGCTACCCATGGTCGTGGACTGATCTGTGTATCGCTTACTGAAGATCGCTGCGATGAACTCGATTTAAACCTTATGGTTGGCAAGAACACCTCTGCCAACGAAACTCAATTCACCGTTTCAGTCGATGCCCTTCACCCTTCTGTTACTACAGGTATATCGGCCCGTGACCGTGCCATAACCATTCGGATGCTGGTGGAGCCCAAGACACGACCACACCATCTCGGGCGCCCGGGGCATGTATTTCCACTTAAGGCCAAAAATAGGGGAGTGCTGCGCCGTGCTGGTCACACCGAAGCGGCAGTCGACCTGGCCCGGCTAGCCGGACTTTTCCCTTCTGGTGTTCTGGTTGAGGTTATGAAGGAAGATGGCACAATGGCGCGCCTTGGAGATCTGCTTCAGATTGCAGAAAAATTTGACCTCATTATCGTAACCATAAAGGATTTGATTGCCTACCGTTTGCAGAATGAAAGTCTGATCGAACGTGGAGAAGAGGTTAAATTGCCTACCCTTTACGGAAATTTCAGGGTAATCCCCTTTCTGCAAAAGAGCAACCGGCAGGAGCATGTTGCCCTTGTGAAAGGTTCCTGGAAATCAGGCGAAGTTGTACCTGTAAGAGTGCACTCTTCGTGCATGACCGGCGACATTTTCGGGTCACTGCGCTGTGAGTGTGGGGAGCAGCTCCACAAAGCTATGGATATAATCAACAGCGAAGGTCGGGGTGTTGTAGTATACATGATGCAGGAGGGACGAGGAATAGGTTTGGTCAATAAGATTGCAGCCTATAAGTTGCAGGATGAGGGGCTCGATACCGTTGAGGCGAATCTTCACCTCGGATTTCAGCCCGACGAAAGGGATTATGGAGTGGGGGCACAAATTTTGCGCAGCTTAGGCGTGTCAAAAATGAGGCTCCTGACCAACAATCCGGTCAAACGGGTAGGCCTCGAAGCCTTCGGTCTTGAAGTTGACAGTGTTCAACCTCTGGTTGTAGAGCCCAATACCCATAATTTCAAATATTTGAAAACCAAAAGAGATCGCATGGGGCACAACCTCTCGGATCTATCCCTTGATAATGAGCACTTGGAATCCTGATTACGACGACATCGGCTATGGCGATGATAGTACGAAGGAGGGCGACGACTATTATCTTTCGCCCGAAGGATATCGTGTAATGACCGAGTCTTATTTGCGACGTCGTGGATATTGTTGCGCCAACGGTTGCCGGCATTGTCCATACTGGCCTAAGGCCAAAAAGGGGAATACCATCCTTCGCAATCCATAATCCTTACCTTGTCCATAAAGAGGATAAGCTCCCAAAACCTTTTGGAGATTTGGTTGTTTTCTGTCTAAACTTCAATTCAATCAATATGAAAAAAATTGTCTACCTGTTTTCGGGATTTGTTGCTGGAATTCTGCTGATTACCCTAATGGGTAGTGCTTTCGTTTACGACAACGTATTTCTTGTAGAAGAGAGCAAATATGGGTTCAATGAGACCATCGACCGAATCGAAGCTTTGGGTAAGGAGCGCAGTTGGACAGTAAGTCATATGTACAATTTGCAAGCTACCATGGAGCGCAACCAGATGGAAGTCAATCCAGTAGTAGTTATGTCGCTTTGCAAACCCGCCATTGCCTATAAAGTATTGTCGGCCGATCGCGAACGACCGGTCTCTGCCATTATGCCTTGCCGAGTATCGGTTTACGCGACAGAGGAAGGGAAGATTATGGTGTCTAGAATGAAAACGGGCATACTTACTGCGATGTTGTCGGGTGTATCGCGTGCAGCTATGGAAGAGGCTGGCAATGAAATTGAAGAGATGTTGGAGTTGGTAACCCTAAGAAACTAAGAGCCGATAATGATTTTCGTTGGTTTGCATAGAAACCGATATCCCATCGCAAAAAATAAACAAAACCTCTTTGAGAACTATTGAGGAAAAGACATCTTCAAAATAATCAGGAAAAAATTACACAAATGAAATCCAAACTTTTAGTCTTAGTATTGTTGGCTTTTTTATACGCTTGCGGTGGGGGTAAAACTTCCCAGCAAGAGTCGGCAACTCCAGTGCAACTTACCGAAATTTCCTTAGAAGTGAGCGGCATGACTTGTGAAATGTGTGTGGCAAGTGTTGAAAAAGGAATTGCCGCGCTCACAGGTAT
>CAYGIQ010000138.1:0-6994 GCA_964349885.1 uncultured Prolixibacteraceae bacterium
CAACCGCGTTATGGCGATCCTGAATGAGGTAGACCCCTCGAATGCTTCGAAATACCAGCGCATTATGCAAGACGAAAGCTTTTAAACGCTTTACAGATGCTCACCACCCTCACCATCTCCAACTATGCGCTAATTGATGAGCTTTCGGTAGCCTTCGAGCCGGGACTCAACTCCATTACCGGAGAAACAGGAGCGGGTAAATCAATCTTGCTGGGGGCACTCTCCCTTATTCTGGGTGCCCGTGCCGACCTCTCGGTGTTGCGCGATACCCAACGCAAATGTGTGGTCGAAGGCACTTTTAAGGTGGATCGGCTGGGACTGGAATCGTTTTTTACCGACAATGATCTTGATTTTGATACAATGGCGGTATTGCGCCGCGAAATATCTCCGGCTGGCAAGTCAAGGGCCTTTATCAACGATACTCCGGTAAACCTCAATCAGATGCGGGAGCTTGCCCTGCGGCTCACCGATATCCACTCGCAACATCAAAACTTGGAGCTGAGCAGCCAGTTGTTTCAGTTGCAGGTGGTCGATCATGTGGCCAATACCCGCAATGAACTAACGGAATACAGTGCCCGGTTTACCTATTGGCGCACGGCTGTCCAGCAGCTTAATGCATTGCGGGAGCGCGCCGCCAAAGCACGGGGTGATGCCGATTACATCGAATTTCAATACCATCAGCTTAACGATGCGCAGCTGGTACCTGGCGAATCGGTGGCACTCGAAGAGGAGCGCGAACGGCTTGCCCATGCCCGCGAGATTACCGAAACCTTCGGTTCTGTGTCGGAAGCCCTCGATGGAGATGCATTTCCAGTGCTTCAGCAACTTAGAGAGGCTATCGGGAAAATTGACCGCATTGTGCCCTATATCAAAGAAGCGGCTGATTTTCGCAACCGCATGGAATCGGCCTACCTCGAATTGCGCGAAATTGAAAGGGAGCTTACCTACCAGTCGGGCAATATTACCTACAATCCGCAACGGCTGCAAGAGGTTAACGATCGGCTCGACCTGATCTATTCGCTCGAGCAGAAACATCAGGTCGAGGGGGTTGAAGCCCTTATGGAGCTCTGCCTGAAATATGGCGAACAACTGGAGGAAGTGGT
Source organism: uncultured Prolixibacteraceae bacterium (assembly GCA_964349885.1). Classification (GTDB taxonomy): domain Bacteria; phylum Bacteroidota; class Bacteroidia; order Bacteroidales; family Prolixibacteraceae; genus UBA1413. The sequence goes on from CAYGIQ010000138.1 coordinate 1,104, forward strand.
CGGATTCGACGATGAAATACACCGCCTCGAGAAAGATGGTGCCCTGGCACTGGAGGCGCTCGGAACTGCAGCCGCCAAACTGAGCGACCAACGCTCTGCTGTATTTGCGTCGATGGAGGCGCGCGTTACCTCCATTCTGCAGCAATTGGGTATGCAGCATGCCGAATTTCGTGTGTTCCACGAGGTGCTGTCCGATTTCACAGCTTCGGGGCGCGATGCCATTCAGTTTCAATTTTCTGCCAACAAAAACGGCATTCCCGCCGACATCGCCAAAATTGCATCGGGTGGCGAACTTTCGCGCGTAATGCTGGCCATTAAAACCCTTGTGTCGGGTTCGCGTTTGCTGCCTACCATTATTTTCGACGAGATAGATGCCGGTATTTCGGGTGAAGTTGCCTTGAAAATGGGAACCATCCTGAAAGAGCTCTCCGGAAGTATGCAGGTAATCAACATTACCCATTTGCCTCAAATTGCCGCCCGTGGCGATCATCATTACAAGGTGTACAAGTACGAAAACGAAACGGCCACCATTACAGCGCTCCGGAAACTTACCAGCGCCGAACGCATCGATGAAATTGCCTCAATGGTGGGGGGCGATCAACCTACCGAATCGAACCGAAATACGGCCATCGAGTTGCTGAAAGGCCTTTGAAGCCTGGTTGCCTTACCTAAGATTGTATCCTTTCATCCCGGGAGCGAATACCGATGGGCAACGTCGGGGGCAATTGTCGGGGGTCAACCCTTTAGGCTGATCTCCTCCAAGGCTTTATCGTTCACAATTGCCACATCTTTTCCATTCAGTTTTAGGATGCCCTCTTTTTCGAACTCCTTCAGAAATTTTACTGCACTCTCGGCCGAAATCGATGCAAAGTCGCCTATATCCTGTCGGGTCAGATGTAGGAATACCTCCTCTTCTAGAAATTCAGGCTGCGAGAGATAGAGCAGTGCCGATGCCAGTTTTCCACGCATCTGCTTGTAGGAGAGGTTTTTTATAATTTCGAGCAGGAAATTTTCGTGGCGCAGGTTTTTGGAGGTTATGCGCATGGCAAAATTGATGTTCTCGGGAAGCAGTGCCGCCAGCGCCTCTTTATCGATCATGCTTACGGTAGCTGTTTTAACGGCAACGGCCGAGTAACCATACACTTTCTCACCAAAAAGAGCATTGAAAGCCAGGAAATCGCCCCTTCGGGCAAGCCTGATATTGATCTGTTTGTTGAGGCCGGTAGGCAGATAAAGCTTCACCAATCCGTCGATGACGTAGATAATGTGCGTCGCAAATGCACCTTGTTTAAGAAGGGTTTCCCCTTTTTGGTATATCAGCTGGGTTCTCTTCTCATCAATCAGCTTCAGCTCTTCGGGGAAGAGCTCCCGAAAGCAGTCGGGCGAATCGGGATAGAGCCATTGTCGTGCATCGTTGTGGGTCATGGTTTTTTCAGAATTTAACGTAAAAATAGTGGTTTAAACGTTCAAAAGGCATCTGAAACCCTAATCGGTTACCGATTGGTAGCTTTTTTCCTGTTATTTAACAGTCGGGCAATTGGTATCCTTCAGTGCTTTTTGTTTGTAGGGTTTTTCGCAGCGACCTATTTTTGCAGTGTTATTTATTCTTACATATTACATTTTAAAAACCCGATAGTCATGAAGTATTTACAGACCAATTTGCACGAATTTGAAACTGCCGTCGAACTGCAGCAATTTATTGAGGAAAACGACCAGGTAATGGTTTGCTGCGGACGCATGGGACCCATGTGTATTCCGGTGTACGAGGTAATGGAAGAGATTGAAGATGCGTACAGTAATGTGAAATTTGCCGTTATGGCTTTCGACAGCCCCGAGGCTTATATCATACGGAATGCTCCTGAATGCCGCGGTTTTATGGGATTGCCATTCACCATGTACTACAAGAGTGGAAAAGTAACGCATGCCACCTCTTCCATTCAAAACTTCCAGCAGGTTACCGGTATTTTGAACGACAAGTTTGTTAAAGCCTGAATTTTAAAAAAACCTCACCATAATTAAGTTTGATTTTTACTGTAACCATCCGGATGTCTGCCGGCCGACTGCCGGCGTAAAGCATCGTTTAAGTAGGATCTTACCGGGTCTTTCCTTTCAGGGTTCCGGCCGATTTTCCGGATGTTTGCTTTCCTTACGCTTTAAAATTCATAATCAATGATATACGATATTGCCATTTTGGGAGCCGGAGCCGCCGGGCTAACTGCAGGCATTTATGCCTCGCGGGCCAGACTCAATACCCTCATTTTAAACGAAGGTGCAGTGGGTGGCCAAATGGTACTTACCCACGAAATTGCCAACTATCCCGGGGTCGAAAACATAAGTGGCTATGGGCTCGCCAATATCATGAAGAAACAGGCCCGCGACTTTGGAGCCACCATTAAATCGAATGTAAAAATTGCAAACTACCGGCTCGAAGGTGATATTAAAGAGATTGAACTGGCCGATGGTCGTCAGTTTCAGGCCCGTACTGTAATCCTGGCCCCCGGAGGCAGACCACGTCCGCTTGGAATCCCCGGCGAATCGGAATTCAAAGGCAGGGGCATATCCTATTGTGCCACCTGCGACGGCGATTTTTTTGCCGGAAAGGAACTGGTGGTTGTAGGGGGTGGCAACTCGGCCCTCGAGGAAGCAGTATCGCTTACCAAATACGCCACCAAAGTAACGATAGTGCATCAGTTCGACCACTTTCAGGCCTTCCCACATGCCATTCGCGAGGCACAGGAGAATCCCAAGATAGAATTTCTAATGGAGTCGGAACTGCGTGCAGTCGAGGGCAAAGAAAATGTTGAACGGGTGGTTGTGGAGCATCTTCCAACGGGTAAGCTGTCACAACGCGCCGTTGATGGGGTTTTTGTTTTTATCGGGTACCTTCCCAATACCGAAACACTCCATTCTGTTGTGCAATTGAACGAAAGGGGGGAGATCGTTGTTGATAGTACAATGAAAACCAATCTGGAGGGAGTGTTTGCAGCTGGCGACAGCATTTCTAAACGGTACCGGCAGGTAACCACTGCGGTGGCCGATGGCACCATTGCTGCCCTGAGCGCAGGCGAATACCTTCGTAACCTCGTTAACCATCATGCAGCAACGGCTTAAATTTTTCCCCATCACCATCTATGCCATCGTAATGGGTCTCTCTGGGCTCACCATGGTATTTCATCGTTTTTCCGACCTAGGCTTCCTGCCTCACGGCTTCTATTATGGCGCATTGGCAGTGGTAAGTCTCCTGTTCTTGCTTTTTACATCTTTGTACGCACTGAAGGCCATTAAGCATTTCGGACAGGTTTTGATCGATTTTCGGCATCCCATCCGCATCAATTTCTTTTCGGCAATATCCATATCCTTGTTGTTGCTGGCCACAGCCTGGCACCCCTTGTCGGTCGAGGTTTCAAAACCCCTTTGGTTCATTGGTATGGCGCTGCATTCATTTCTAATGCTGCATACCATCAGTTACTGGATTCAACAAAATTTCGAGATTCACTCCATGAATCCTGCTTGGTTTATCCCTGTTGTGGGCAATATCATTGTTCCGGTGGTGGGGGTCGAGTTTATGCCCCCGATGTTCAACCTCTTTTTTTACGCAGTGGGCATCTTTTTCTGGCTGGTACTGTTTACCATTTTCCTGAACCGTGTGGTTTTTCATCATCAAATGCCTCAGAAGTTTATGCCCACCCTCTTTATTCTGATCGCTCCGCCGGCGGTGGGTTTTATTGCCTATTACCGAATTACCGGAATGTACGATACGTTTGCGCAGATGCTGCTGTTGCTCACCTACTTCTTTTTGCTGCTGATTCTGTTTCTGGGCAAGAACTTTTTTAAACTCGGCTTCTATCTTTCGTGGTGGGCGTTTACATTCCCGCTTACCGCTGCTACGCTTGCTACTGTGCTGGCCCTTAACATTACCGGACACAGTTTTTACCGAACTCTGGCGTATTTTCTGTTGGGGGTATCGGTGTCAGTGATTGCGTTGGTTGCGGTTAAAACCATTGGGCAGGTTGTACAGGGTAAAATCTGTGTAAACGAAGATGCTCCCAAACCAGAGCCACCTGCCGAACCGGGTTCTTTAAGCCGGCATCCTTGATGCGCTAGCGAATGGCCATTCAGAAGTTAGGGCAATTGCATTAGATTCATTTCTCTGACTGCTCGGTGCATTCGAAAGCCAACGTGCATTGTTTAAGACCTGACTGCAGGCAAATAACATCGAACTAAAAAATCAAAAAATATGGCAAAAGAAGAGATAAAAGTCGACTGGCTGGGCAATATGGCCTTTAAAGCCCAGGTAAACGGACACGAAATCATCCTCGATGCAGTGGATGCTGTGGGCGGCGAAAACCGTGGTCCAAGGCCTAAACCGCTGATGATGGTGGCCCTCGCCGGCTGCACTGGCATGGATGTGGTATCCATTTTAAAAAAGATGCGTGTCGAAGTCGAACACTTTGCGGTAAGGGTGGTGGGCAACCTTACCGAGGAGCATCCTAAGCACTTCGACGGCATGCATATCATCTATGAGTTTAAGGGAAACGATCTGCCTATGGAGAAGCTCGAGAAGGCTGTGAGCCTTTCTGAAGAGCGTTACTGCGGGGTTAGTGTATCCTATCGAAAGGCCATGGGCATAACAACCGAAATCAAAATTTTGACGTAGATTTGCCCCGTTATTTTTCCAACCCATCTGGTCGTAAGTTTTGCTGACGAAGTGGCACGGGTTGGCGGTAATTCTACTAATTTGAATCAGTTTCGACACTTGTACAGCGCATCAGACCTGCGGATTATGCAGCAGGCAGAGCCCATCCGCAAGATGGGACTGAGTCGTGTTGACGAGATCATCCGATTTGCGCGCGGGTTGGGCTATACGCGCATTGGAATCGCCAATTGTGTCCGTTTTCGCAAGGAGGCCGATCTGGTAGCCGAACGTCTTGTAGTCTCTGGGTTCGATGTTTCGAAAGTACATTGCAAATATGGCCTGTTATCGGCCAGGGAGTTCATCGACGAAGCAACCGGAACAGTTTGCAATCCTGCCGGGCAGGCCGAGTATTTAGCCGAACAGCAAACCGACCTCAACGTGGTCATGGGCCTTTGCCTCGGGCATGATATGGTTTTCACAGCCCATTCGAAGGCACCCTCAACGACCCTTAATGTAAAAGATCGACGCTTTGCCGATTCACCCTTACAGGGAGTTAACGAAATGTCGCCACCGCTTGATTGATAAGTATAAAGATTTTCTATATGAACAGTGTATTGATTGGAATAGGGGTAGCCGTGCTGTTGTTTGGTATCTGGATTGCCTATTCGTACCGTAAATTGCAGAAATCGCCACCCCCTCCTGATAATCCCAATGTAAAAACACTCAACCGCCACAACTTTAAGCAACTGGCAGGCCAAGGCGTAATATTGGTCGATTTTTGGGCACCTTGGTGTGGTCCCTGCAAAATTATTGCCCCTATGCTCAACGAACTGGCAGATGAGCTCAAGGGAAAGGTTCGCATTGGAAAGGTAAATGTCGACCAGCAGACGGAGTTGGCGGCCAAGTTTAAAGTACGCAATATTCCTACCTTGGTGTTGTTCAAAAACGGCAAAGAAGTTAAGCGTTTTGTGGGCGTTAAGACCAAAAAGGCGATGCTTTCAGAAATGGCTGAGTTTTTGTAGTTGTTGTACTTCAATTGTTGACGTCGGTGCTGCTTGCTTGCTTTGGCATCGTTAGAATTGGCAGAGTTAGAAGGTTGACACGAATAGGTTGCCTTTTAATGGTTGAAACAGCAATTACATCGGCACAATTCCCCTGCAGAGTTACATCGTTTGCAGCCCGAAAACAGGGTTCATTCAGCTGTGGGGTAGGGGGTTGAGGAGGAAGATTCTGGCAGGGTTTTGAGGTTAAATTA
>CAYGIQ010000139.1:0-6982 GCA_964349885.1 uncultured Prolixibacteraceae bacterium
AATAATATTGAGCATAAGTTAAAACTGATGTGGCTTCAACGCTTTCGCCCCTACCTATCAATCGGATGGTTTTGTAGGTGTCTTGTATCCTTTAACTTTAAGTTTTCTGAAACCCAACCACCACATTAACAAACCACTTATAAGTACAACAATCATGCTCAAGCCGGCCAATGGGACTATTAAAATATAGAGTGGCCCCAACAAGTGCTCAAAGATCCGACCGGTATGAACCTCAAGGGCTGCATTCCACCATGAGATTGGCGTTTTTCTATGCATTTCTGTTCCCATAGAAGGAAAATCGGGAGTAGCCTCAAGTGCCACGGCACCGTGGTTATAATCGAACCACCAAGCTTGCCCAGTTTGATTCATTATCCATCCAGCAGCCATGTGCGTACCAATGGGCCGACCAACGGCAGGCGTGCCGTCCAAGGGTTGTCCGCTAACAAAATCATAAATCCGGTTGGCGCCGAGGTGCCAGACAAACAAACCGGTAAAAGATCCAATAAGGTAGGTAGCCTCCCCCATGGGCTCAAAGATATTCAATCCCATAACACTCACCGGAGGCTGAAAAGGAATGGGTACCGGAGGCAAATCCAATGCTTCGTTTACAGCAAAAAAACCATCGGAAGTCGAAAAGATAAACCGCCCAAGGGATGCATCCCAAACTACCCTACGTAGCTTATCGTTCCATGGGTTGGGACTATCGAGGTGGGTATAAGGAACAATGCCCACCTTTTTGGTGGCTATGGGTATTAGTAGGGGTGGTCGCAGAAAAATGCCGGCTGTGGTATTGACAACCAGAAACAAGGCAAAAATATAGCCCAGTGAATTGTGCCACCTCAAATTAGAACGCTTGGCAGAAACAAGTTTTTGATTGTCGGCACCTGCCTTTTTACGACGGCGGATGACCCCAGGTAGGAAAAAATGCAACAAACCCGAAACCGAAAGCCAGATCACCACCAACCCCAACAAATCGACAAACAACCTGCCTGCGAGTCCAAATAGCTCACCGCTGTGCAGTTCCCACAATGTCTGAAACATGCTGGCCTGTCGCACAAATCCGGCAGGTGCCGGAAGCTGTATTACCGAAAAGTCTTCCAGATTGGTTGAAGCAAGTATGTATCCCCGCGACAACACCATCAGGGAATCGCCCTTAAGGGTAAGATCGGTGAGCCGCTGCTCCTTTATGGGGAGCGGAACTCGAAGCCATCTGGGCGTTTTAAGATCGGTTTGATAGAGACCAAAATGGGTTGCAGCAACCACCTTGTCCCCAAACTGTTTCAATGCATACACCTTGCGCTTGTCGATGCCCCTTGGAAATCCAATGTTGAAATCCGTAAAACCGCTCATATGTTCGTCGGTCATCCAAACTCCAATGTTGCCATACACCAGCAAAGAATCGGCTCCAACTGGCTCTGCCCCCTTTACAACCGACATGTTCCAATTGTTGTATTGGAACCCTGGAGGCATCCATTTGCGTGAAATATCGAAGGAGGAGAAAAATTCGCGGTGGTTTAAAACAATACCTGACAGTGCATACAAAATGGCCAAAAATGCAATGATAATACCGGGCCATTTGTGGAATTTTTTAAAAACGCGGACCAAACGGGAACTGTTCATCGGTAGTCAATAAAAACCGGAATCAGGTTTATCCTGACCCCGGTTAGGATGGAACAAATATAGCATAAATTACCTAAAGGTAATTTAGTATTTATAAGAATTTAGGTGTAACGGAGAGCATTAGATAGGCCCAATTCTGGCTTACGCCATGACTTCCACCTGGCTTGATCAACTCCATGCTTTCGCCTGGCAACAGCCTCGAATATCCGGCGGTAATTCGGGCAAATGGATTGACCGTGTAGGTTAAGTCGAAATCGATTTCGCTTCCCAAATAGCGGTTGGCATTACCGGGCAGTTGTCCGTTGGCTGCAAAATAGTGCATGTGCAGATTCCAAGTTATATTCTTAAACCTGCTGCAGGCCCATTTAAAATAGTAGTTGTTAAGCCCCACATTGTTTAAGTGATTGCCAACAAAGAAATAATCCATATACCCGTTGAATTTATGGTTGGTGCCATACAAAGGAGTAAATGAATGGTTTTTACCGGTTGTGCCAGAATCGGTCCCCGATAGAATCTCCATGCCCAGAGTAGCCATGGCCGAAGGATTCATGCGTGCAGATACCTCTAACAGAAAATTATAGGCTCCTACTTCCCTATTAACTGCATCCCTTCCAGTCTGGTAATAGAAATTGGAAGCTATGGTAACCGGTTTGGGGTTGAGGGCAAACCGGCCGCCCATGGTTTGCATATTCCGATTCTCCTGAATGCCTAAAGCGTTAACCGCTGAAGGAACTCCATTGTTAAGAAAGAGAAAGCTTACCGACTCATTTTCCCAAGCTTTATTGAACCACACAAACTGAAGATCTTTATAGGCATCAGGGCCATCGTAGAAATTGTTGCGCCGGTTGCTGTTTTCATTGTGCGCTATACCAAAATGGAGTTTTACATCCCCTTCCAGTTTAAGGATGGCCAAATCGTGCGATCGACCCTGCTGAGTCCAAGCTACATTTCCCAGAATTCTCTGGTCATCGTAGTTCAGCTCCTGCCTTCCGGCTTTCAGCGAGACTTTGGGCGAAAAGAATATTTCGGCCCATCCTTCGTGCAGGGAAATCGATCGGGGCTGATTCTCGACCAGCTGGGGTTGATTTCCCCAATACCTTACGTCCTGCAAAACCATTCCTGTTTTCACAGCCTCATTTCCAAATAGGAGGTTCAATCTGGTTCGCTGTGAGGTAAAGAACGAGGCATTTTGATCGTTGGCTGCCAAGGTGGCAAAACCGTGACTTCGCTCTGTTCTTGGCCGAAACTCACCGGTAAGAGAGAACTGTGCCGATGCCAATCCTGTGATAAGGAGCAGGGCCATGGCAAGCCTTATGCTTAGTTTTATTTTGTGCATACTTCCCATTTTATATTTCAATAGTTGTAAATGTAGCTCGTGTGATGATTTGATCACTATTTCCATTGGGCCTCGCGCTCAGCGGCGGCAGTTTTCCATGCAGGCACAACCTCATCTAGAAATACTGCCTTCTCCTCGTTAAATTTCTGCATATCGAGTCCAATGTATGCCTGAGCTTTGGCTTTGGTGCTGATGTCAGGGTAAGGCACTTCGTTCGGATGTCCAAGAGTGGCCAGCAATCGCACCAATTTAACGCGTGTTTCAGATGCCTTCGTCAACCCAGTCGACACAACCCTAGCCATCTCCACAGGAGCATGAAACGATCCACCGTGCGAAGCTGCAACAAAGTCCCAACGCCATTGGGCATGCCTAATGCCAGTGAGAATATCCTTCATCTGATCTTCAGTAGCTCCAAGATCCCACGCTGTTTTAGCCTCAACATGGGCTCGAACCAGCATCTTCTCCAGTTCGTGGCGTGCTTCCAGAATTTTATCCTGACGCTCATATACACTCTGCACAAGGGTCATTTCACTTTCGCGGTGACAAACCTGACAAGAAGCTGAAATGTTGTTGAGCGGCGATTGCATTTTGTGGTTGGTAAATTTTTGTCCTCCCTCACTTTGGTAGGGCATATGGCAATCGGCACAAGAAACACCCCGCTGTCCATGCACGCCCATCAAAAAGACCTCATAATCGGGATGTTGCGCCTTTAGCATAGGGGCCTTACTAAGGGTATGGGTCCAGTCGGAAAACCCTATATTGTCGTAATACTCCTCCATTGCCTCTACCGTAAAACCTTTATCCCAAGGAAAAGTGAGATACTGTGCACCCTCATACACATTTTTATTGAAATAATATTCAACGTGGCATTGGGCACACACCAGACTGCGCATCTCCTGATAGCTGGCCTTGGTAACATCTCTACCCTGTCTTTGGAAAGCCTCCACGAGCGCAGGTCGGGAAATATGCAGGTTCATGGTTTTAGGATCATGACAGTCGGCACATCCGATAGGATTTACCACCTCAGGCCCAAGACTTGCCCAAGTTTGACTGTAAAACTGTGCTACGCCCATTTCGTTCATCATTCGAGGCACATCCGGACTTTTACAGGTCCAGCAGGTGGAGGGTTGTGGACCGGCATCGGGCGTCATGGGTGCACCCACCCGCAGCGAGTTGTAAACATCCTCGACTGCATAATAGTGTCCACGCCCCTGCTTGTAATCGCGAGAGAAAAGATATCCGGCCCACAATACCACAAACTCGGGTACATCTTCCAACATATCAAAAGTAGCGTTTCCACCATGTTTGCTGCGAAAAGTAGTATCAGAAGTTCCGTAATAGGATTGAAACTGACGCGGGAAATTTTGCCCCCACACTTCATTGCGCGGTTCAAACTCACCAATTTCGACAAGCGATGCATTGGCAAAAACGGCTTCAGCCCGACGTTCAACAATGGTAGACGCCAGCAGCCCCAGCAAAAACACCACCAATACAGTGGCGAAAAAGAGCGCCCATGCCAGCATTGGCTTCTTCTCGGTTAATCCAGAAATAGTTTTCATTATTGTCAATTTTTATTTGTTACCTATCATTTTTTTCATCCATTCGGGCACAGGGCTCTGCGGGGTGGGGACAAGCGCAAAGGGTGTACTCGAAAGCGAATTCACCCTGCCGTGTGGCACCTCTCGATGACACTCCACGCAACGACGGCCCTCGCGAACAGCACGATGCATTGGAGAACTCGCCTCAAGCCGCGAATCGCGAATCAAATCCTCATGGCAACGTATGCAATTGTTTTGAACCGCCTCGGCACCCGCAGTTTTGATGTGAATTACCTGAGGCTCAAGCCTAAGTGTAAACATCACAGAGTGACGCAAACCATCCATCGCTTTGAAATAGTACGTATTGAAGATGTTGTTCTGCGGCACATGACAATCGTTGCACACAGCCACCTCACGGTGCGAACTGTGGGTCCATGTGGCATACTGCGGACTCATTATATGGCAGTTTACACAGGTTTGCGGATTGTCGGAGAGGTAGGAGTGCGCCTTCCCCAAATAAAAAGTAAAGGCAGCCAGCCCAACAAAAATGGCCGACACCATCATCACTGGGAATCGCCATCTGTGTGGTGGTAAAATTCTTCGTAGCATAAGAATGATTTTATTCCTTTCGATTACAAAAATTGGCATTCATTTGCAACTTTTTTGTATCAATTGTTACAACAATAAAAGCCTTAGGTATTTTTCCCGTTGTTGAATGGATCTGAGCGGAGGCAACACTCCAGTATACTGGCTTAATCCTATATACCCTGTATTTCGTCGACGGTTACATGCTCTTCAGCATATCCCAGGCCAAATTCCTGCAAATACACAGCCCTTGAGCTGACAGGTTATAAACCATAGGTTAAATCCATCAAATTGATCGCGGTGCCATCTAAATTTGGATATCCTTTCCAGATTTGCCATTACAGTTGTATATTTGGCAGGGATTAAACCAGCAATATGAAGCGGATAGCCATACAGGGAATTGCAGGCTCATTTCACGAAGACGCGGTGAGGCTTTACTACAACGATGATGTTGAAATAATAGAGTGCCGTTCGTTTACCAGCGTATGTGATCAAATCGACACCGACAGGGTGGAGTTGGCTGCTATGGCCATCGAAAATTCAATAGCCGGCAGTCTGCTGAACAACTATCAGCTAATTCGCGACTACCATCTCAAAATTATTGGTGAGATATACATTCATATTCAGATGAACCTGATGGTGGCGGGAGAAACCAGTAAAAAGGAGATTACCGACATATACTCCCACCCGATTGCACTAAAGCAATGTGCTGAATACCTCGAAAAGGTTTTTCCCAATGTGCAACTGCACGAAATGAGCGACACCGCTGCCTCGGCTAAATTCATTGCCGAAACAGAGCCGGCAGGAGCCGCCGCAATCGGGAATCTTCGGTCGGCCGAGCTTTATGGCCTAAAGGTTTTGGAATCCAACATCGAAACCAATAAAAAGAACTACACCCGATTCCTTTTCCTTTCCAAACAGGCCGAAACCAACGGATTTGCCAACAAAGCCTCTATCTGTTTCGAAGTAGGCCATTTCTACGGTGCTCTGGCCAGAATTCTCAACACTTTTGCCGAAAACCACATCAACCTTACCAAGATCCAGTCGGTCCCGGTCATTGGGAAACCGAACGAATACACCTTTCATGTCGACATAGAATGGGAATCGCTCGAAAACTACGAAAGGGCCATCCATCTGGTTCTCAAGAATGTTTCGAGTCTAGCCATTTTGGGCGAATACAAACGGGGAGAGCTGGCCATCCACAATCAATAACTGCAACAATAATCAAAAACAACAAGGATACTATGAGCAAAATTGGATTATTTTTTGGCCCCGTGAAAGGTTCGGTGAACCGGGTAGCAGATATGGTTTGCGACAAGATTGGCTCCGACAAGGTAGAATTGGTTCATGTAAAAACTGCCACCCCAGAAGATTTCAAGCGTTTCGATAAAATCATTTTTGGCATTTCCACAGTGGGCACAGAAACCTGGAATGCAAGCATTAACAAGAGCGACTGGGGCATCTTTTTACCACAGATTAGTGAAGGCGATTTTAAAGGAAAGACTGTCGCCATCTTTGGCCTGGGAAACAGTGTTACCTATACAGCCAGTTTTGTTGATTTTATGGGACTGCTCGCTACTGAACTTATGAAAACCGATGCCCGAATTGTGGGTCAGGTCGCCACCGACGGATATGAATACGAGGAATCGGCAGCCATTTTCGACGGAATGTTTGTTGGATTGCCTCTCGACGAGGATTTCGAATCTGAACTCACGCCCGAACGGTTGGATCAGTGGCTCGAAACCATTCGTCCCGACTTCGGATTCTGACCCTGATTTAAATCATAAAATTTTTTTTGGGCCACTTTGCTTTTAGTTGAGAAGCCCTGACCGCTCCCTTTTTAAAATAGTAAACCATCAACAGCCGGTTGCTTGCTATTTATCAGAAGCTAATAATTTGAGCC
>CAYGIQ010000140.1:0-6877 GCA_964349885.1 uncultured Prolixibacteraceae bacterium
TTCTTACATTGCCCATATTCATTGACAATTAGTGTCCTTTTTTTAAATAAAAGGCTATTTTTGTGTTTATGATGAAATAGTTTGATCTACAATATTTTATATCAAACAATTTGCAGATACATGAAAGCACTAATAATAATTGCATTCTCCTTAGTTCTATATGTTTGCTTATCAGGTTGCAAAAAAGATGAGAAGCCAATAATTGAAAAGGGAACCGTGACCGATATGGAAGGCAATGTTTATGAAACGGTTAAGATTGGCGGTCATGAATGGATGATTGAAAACCTAAGAACAAAGCATCTTTCCGATGAGGATGAGCTAGCATATGTATACGATGGATTGGAATGGCAAAATACCTCTGTGCCAGCCTACACTTACTATAATAATAATGAGGACTACGCGGTAACCCACGGCGCACTTTACAACTGGTACGCCGTTAACACCGGAAAATTATGTCCCGATGGATGGCGTGTTCCCACCGATGACGACTGGAAAAAACTTGAGGGAAAGGTAGATTCGAATTTCGGTATTGGAGACGCTGAGTGGGACAAGGAAGATAGAAGGGGATTTGATGCAGGACTACGATTAAAATCTACAACAGGTTGGGCTTTAGATGGAAGTGGGACTGATATGTTCGAGTTTTCAGCCCACCCAAGCGGTTTTAGAGCAACTAATGGCGATTTTGAAGGATTTGAATATGTTGGCCAATGGTGGACCTCAACCGAAATTTCCGAGTACCAAGTCTACAGAAGAAAAATATACCACGACGATAGCCGCGTTGGCCGATACCCCACAGCAAAAGGCAATGGATACTCTGTTCGGTGTGTAAGAAATATTGAATGATTGAATGATTGGTTGATTGAAAGAGTGAAAACATTATCCTATCGATCAAATGCATTGCCCTGCCTAATAAAGGCATAATATAAACAAATAGCCTCATAGTTTTTCTTAGGCATTTAGAATTAAACTCTTCCCTTTGCCCACATCAATCAGTCAATCATTCAATCAACCAATCTTTGACATTTAAAGTCTTAAAAGTTTTCGTGCGGATTTCAGTATGACCTCATTGGATGCGGGTAGCTCAAAATCGGGCTCAACGTTGTAATCAGCTATGGATGCCAATGCATCTTTAATAGCTAACCAAACCGAGAAAGCCAGCATAAATGGGGGTTCGCCAACGGCTTTGCTCTGTTTAATGGTATTGGGGTTGGGCGCATCCTGCAGCAATTCAACCCTGAAATCTTTGGGAGTATCTTGAACTGAAGGGATTTTGTAGGTATCGGGACTATGGTTTAGCATATGCCCCTTCCCGTTCCATTTAATCACCTCGGTGGTGCACCATCCCACGCCCTGAATAAAAGCTCCCTCCACCTGTCCAATGTCAATCTGCGTGTTGATTGATTTACCAGCATCGTGCAGAATGTCGGTGCGAATATTTTGGTAGTGACCAGTTAATAAATCAACCTCCACTTCGGAAACAGCCATTCCAAATGCGAAGTAGTGAAAGGGTTTTCCACGTCCTTTGACCTTGTCGAAGTGTATATCGGGGGTTTTGTAGAAACCTGTTGCGCTTAGGCTAATTTGGTTTAAATAGGCTGCGGAAATAAGCTCAGTAAATTCAATGGTGTTTTGTGGATTGTTTCTATCATAAACCACATCGTTCTCAAAAACAATTTCGCTTTCGATTAAGGAAGATCCATTAAACTTTTGTGTCAAAAGTTTTAATGCTAATGGAGAAAGCCTAGCCCTCAGTTTTTCAATGGCATTCTTCACGGCCATACCATTCAGGTCGGTGCCCGATGATGCTGCTGTGGCCGATGTGTTTGGCACCTTCGAGGTGTTGGTGGCATTAACCTTTATATGCTCAGGCGAAATGCCCAGCTCCGATGCAGCAATTTGAAGCATCTTGGTATAGAGGCCTTGCCCCATCTCCGTTCCGCCGTGGTTAACCAGTACAGTTCCATCTTGATAGATGTTAACCAATGCCCCAGCCTGATTAAGAAAGCTAGTTGTGAACGATATGCCAAACTTCACCGGTGTAAGCGCTAACCCACGTTTTACGTATTTATTCTTGGTATTGAACTCAGCGATTCCTTTTCTTCTATTAAAGTAGTCTGATGATTCTACTAGCTTCTCGTAGAGTGTAAAAAGCCTGTTATTCTCTATTAACTGCTCGTAGTGGGTTGTGTTTCTACTTTCTGTTCCGTAGAAATTTAAAAACCTAATCTCGGCCGGATCCTTTTTTAGGAACCACGCAACCCTATCGATGGCATACTCAACAACTGCCATTCCCTGAGGACCACCAAACCCACGAAACGCCGTGTTAGAGGGAACATTAGTTTTCCAGGCTTTTCCAACCACAGAGATGTTTGGAATATAATAAGCATTATCGGCATGGAATACTGCCCTTTCTAGGATTGCCATTGATAAATCGGTTGATGAACCCGCGTTGGAGTTCAGCTCCACATCATAGGCCAGAATTCGGCCGTCATCATCAAAGCCAATTTCATAGTTTGCAAGGAAGGGGTGTCGCTTACCGGTCATTATTTGGTCATCGTCTCTAAACAGATGAATCTTTACGGGTCTTTTGGTGTGGTTTGCCAGCAGCGCTGCCCAAGCGGCAACATGGTTGGCCTGGGTTTCCTTGCCCCCAAAGGCACCACCCATTCGGCGGGTTTCAACAACCACCTCATTGCGGGGTATTCCCAGCACCTCGGCCACAATGGCCTGTGTTTCCGATGGGTGTTGGGTTGAGCTGAACACGTTCATTTCTTTATGCTCACCCGGTATACAAAGGCAGCTTTGGGTCTCAAGATACCAGTGCTCCTGCGCTCCGGTCCTAAGTGTTCCCTTCAATCGATGCTTCGATTGTTTAAGACCTTGCTCTACATCACCCCGTGTAATAATTCTTGGGGTACCTAACATTTGATCTTTTTCCATTGCCTCTTCAATGGTGAGTATGGCGGGGAGTTCCTCGTAATCAACCTCTACCAGCTTAGCTGCTTGTCGTGCAGTTTCCATACTGTTGGCGGCAACAAGTACAATGGCTTGACCAACAAAAGATACCTCGGTATGGGCAAGGCAAATCTCATCGTGTACAACGGGCCCCATTTGGTTTTGCCCGGGTATATCCTTGGCGGTGATAACCGAATGAACACCTTGCAAGCCTTCGGCTTTTGAGGTGTTTACTGAGCAGATGCGTGCGTGTGCTTTTGTGCTGTAGGCAATGTACCCGTAAAGCATATTGCTGCCACCATCCATATCGTTTATGTAGATGGATTCACCAGAAACGTGCTTCTCGGCGCTGTCGTGATAAAGTTCCCGGTTTTTCATGACGGCTGGGTATCGTTATAAAATTTCAACAGCAGGTTTGAGGCAGCAATTCTCCGCGATGTGTCGTCGGAGCGGGCATCGGATAGGGGAGTGAACTCCTCCTCAACAATCATCATGGCCTGCTCAACGCTTGTCATTTCCCATTTCTTTCCCTTTAGAAATTCGGCTGCTCTTGATGCCCTTTGCGTTTTGGCGGCCATACCTCCGTATACCAGCGCAATATCTTCCACTATGTCTTCTGCATTCAATTGCAGGGAAAAAGCGGCGCTAACGGTGGATATATCAAGGTCTTTTCTACGGGAAATCTTATACGACTTAATAATCATTTTCTCGCTTTGCTTGGGGATAGTTACGCTGTAAATCAGCTCATTTGATTTGAGCGCGGTTTGCCTGTAGCCTACAATAAAATCTTCAATTGGTAAATTGCGGATTTTTCCTTGGTTATCAATAAGATTGATGATTGCCTCGTATGCAAATAGCAGGGGTAAACAATCGCCAATGGGCGATGCGGAGCCAATGTTTCCGCCAAGCGTTGCCATGTTGCGTATTTGAAGCGAGCCAAAAACTGCAAGCATGCAGTGTAAGGCGGGATACCTCTCCTTGGCAAGTTGCTTAACCCTCTCAATGCTCATCCCTGCACCAAAGGTGCATTGGTGGTTGTCATCCTTGAATTGATTCAGCTCTTCAATGGAAGAAAGGTCAATGATAACAGGGAAGTGCTCCAACTTCTTTGTTTGCCTTAGGGCAATATCTGTGGCCCCTGCAACGATTATGGCATCTGGGTTCGATTGCTTGAGCCTAAAGGCGGACTTTAGGCTTGCAGGGCGGTAGTATTTTTGTCCACCACCCTCCAACTCAATATCAACCTGATTACGCTTAATCTCTGAAAGGGCATCGTAAACCACCTTTTCATCTGGACTAAAATGGTCATTGCCAGAATGCTGACAAGCCTGATGTGCGGCATTTACTATTGGTTTATAGCCAGTACATCTGCAAAGATTGCCCGTAAGTGCATCTAAAACAACCTCCTGTGAGGGCTTGCTATGAGTTTTATACAATGCAAAGGTCGACATTACAAACCCTGGTGTGCAATACCCACACTGAGTCCCGTTCTCCGTAACCATTGCTTTTTGAACGGGATGTAACTCTTTGCCATTCCCCATGTTAAGGCTAAGATTCTCAACGGTAATAAGCTGCTTGCCGTGAATCATCGGCAAAAATACAAGGCATGAGTCGATTGCTTGGTACGATAGTTTCCCATTTTCATCAGGACTTGCCAGCACCACGGTGCAAGCGCCGCAATCGCCCTCGGCACAACCCTCCTTTACGCCCTTGTGGTTATTAAAGGATCGTAGGTAGTTGAGCACGGTTGTGCTTGGCTTTAGGGCGTGTTCGCCCTTAAAGTCGATGCGATGCCTTTTGCCATCGAGAAAAAATTCTATGTGGCGTGAAACGCTCATTACTTAAGCTTTTTGTTTCGCACATCAATTAGCTTGGCTAAAATGCTAATGCCTATTTCCTCGGGTGTTTCAGCGGCCATCTCCAGTCCAATAGGGGTGTCGAATGCGTTGAACTCCTCCTCGGTGAAATGTTTACTGCCTACAAGCAATTCACGAACCTTTGCCACCTTGCGCTTGCTGCCCATCATTCCCAAGTAACCAAATGGCTTTTTCCCCAATTGTTTGAGCAATTCAAAATCGAATTCGTGCGATGGGGTCATTATTGTTATGTAAGTGTTCTCATCGTAGTCAAGGGCTTGGAGCATCTCAAAGTAATCGCCGTGAACAAACTTGAACTTCGACTTCTCCTCATCAGTAAATGAGATTGGTCGAACATCTAGTAGGGTGATGTCAAAGTCTAACTTATAAGCCAGGTCTGCCAGTGCCTTGCCCACGTGGCCTGCACCAAAAATGTAAAGTTTGCTCCGGTTGCCAAGAGGTTCAATGTATACCTCAACGCTGCCACCGCATTGCATACTCAAATCGACTTCGAGCTGATACTGCTTTTTTTGTGGTTTATTTGAACCAATTACTCTGATAGCCTCTTCAACCACCTCCTGCTCTATGGCCCCACCGCCAATGGTGCCCTTTATGCTTCCATCGGGCGCAACCAGCCTTTTCGGGCCAATTTTGCGTGGGGTAGAGCCCTTTGTATCGGTAACAATGCATAGAGCTGCAGCCTTGTGCTTGGAGAGGAATTCTTCAATTTGGTGATAAAAACTCATTTAAATGATGAATGACTAATGATTAATGAAAAATGATTTTTTGAATGTTCACACAACCACCCTACTTTGGTTCTTTGCCAACAGTGTGTCAAGCACCCCAGCGGGATTGTTAAAACGATTTGTAAATATCATAGCCGCTATGATGTAGGGCTTAAACCCAGCTTCAATATAGGTTGGGATTCTGTACTGCTCAAAAACATCCTCGCTAACCTCACCCTGCTTGCAAGAAACTCCGCTAATATCGGCGGGGAGACAGTGCATATAAAGCGCTTTTTTATCCTTAGTAAGATTCATCTTCTCACGTGTGCATTCCCAGTCCATATGCTTGGCATTGTTGGCAAGGCACTCTTTTTCTAGATCTTTTAGTCCTGCTGAATCCTGCTTTCTAAGCAGCTCTGTTCGGCGCTCCATTACATGGAAAGGAGCCCAGCTCTTTGGGTAAACAATATCGGCACCAGCAAAGGCATCGTCCATTGTGCTAGCGATTCTGAACTTTCCGCCCGATTCAACGGCATTCTTCTTGGCCACATCAACAACCTCGGGAATAAGTCCATACCCCTCGGGATGCGCAAGGGTAACCTCCATTCCAAAGCGAGTCATAAGGTTAATGATTCCCTGTGGCACGGAAAGGGGTTTACCGTAGCTGGGGGAGTAGGCCCAGGTCATGGCAATCTTTTTACCTCGCAAAGCGTCAACCGAACCGTAGTGTTTAATTAGGTGCATCAAATCGGCCATCGATTGGGTTGGGTGGTCAACATCGCACTGAAGGTTCACTATACCAGGACGAACGGGTAGTACCTTTTGGTTGTACCCATCATCCAACGCTTCGCCAACCTCCTTCATGTAGGTATGGCCTGCACCAAGGTACATATCGTCGCGAATGCCAATAATTTCTGTAAGGAAAGAAATCATATTGGCTGTTTCCCTAACGGTTTCACCGTGAGCAATTTGCGATTTCCCCTCGTCCAAATCCTGAATTGTAAGGCCTAAAAGATTTGCCGCCGATGCATACGAGAAGCGAGTGCGGGTTGAATTATCTCTGAAAAGCGAAACTGCCAAGCCCGAATCGAAAACTCGGGTTGAAATGTTGTTGGCTCGCATCTGCTTAAGCGCATCGGCTACAAGCAGAATTAAATCAAGTTCTTGCCTCGATTTGTCCCAGGTAAGAAGAAAGTCCTTTTCGTAAAGATTTGCGCCTGTTTGGCGAATATTCTCGATAATAGTTTTGATGTTATTCATTTCTTGGTTTTTTTTTAAATTCTGTATGATAATGATTCTGTGTAAATATTATGGATTAGCCAAAACTTAATCCTTATATAA
>CAYGIQ010000141.1:0-6832 GCA_964349885.1 uncultured Prolixibacteraceae bacterium
GTTCTCCGTCGCGCAGTGTAGTGTCGAAAATGTACAGTTTGTCGCTCATAATTCGTTCAATTTTTTGCTGCATTAAAAAAGCCATCCCCTTGCTGTGAGAATGGCTATTTTGCACCTATTTTATCTTTTTAACAACAGTCCATTCTCACTTCTGCATCCAGAGGATTAGAATAATACCTAGAATGGTAATGTTGCTCAATATTCTCATCTAAACTTTCAATTTTGATGCAAATATGACAATTAATTTTTTAAATGAAAGTAAAACAGCAGTAATTTACCGAAATTTTAATATTCACTCGTTTTTATACCCAAAGGCCCGTCTGATGTTTTCCTGACGGGCCTTGTAAGGTATATCTGATGTAGATTTATCCACTTGTATTTATCGGCTATTTTCCGGGTCGCAATTTCCGCACCGCATCACCAGCTCTCCACATTTCAGAATCGCGAAGTTCCGTCAGTTCTGCGTCGAGTCCTACCCGGTAATCGGGCTTGCTGTTGGTATCGATCGACCGCTGTGCTTCGTTGCCCTTGGCCACTTCGCTGTAGAGTTCATCAAATACCGGTTTGGTGGCATCGCGGAATTTTTTCCACCAGTCGAGGGCCCCTCTCTGCGCAGTGGTTGAGCAGTTGGCATACATCCAGTCCATTCCGTTCTCTG
The DNA here is from genome assembly GCA_964349885.1 of uncultured Prolixibacteraceae bacterium. Lineage (GTDB taxonomy): Bacteria > Bacteroidota > Bacteroidia > Bacteroidales > Prolixibacteraceae > UBA1413. The sequence goes on from CAYGIQ010000141.1 coordinate 659, forward strand.
CCACCAGAGGCATAAGACTTTGGGTGAGTTCTTCAACGGTTTCGTTGAATGCTTCGGAGGGTGAGTGCCCATTGGCCCGCAAGGTTTCGTACTGGGCAGCAAAAATACCCTGAATGGCGCCCATGAGGGTACCGCGTTCGCCTGTGAGGTCGGAGAATACTTCTCGTTTAAAGGTAGTTTCGAACAGGTAACCCGATCCTACACCAATACCCAATGCAATTACCCGCTCTTTGGCTCTTCCGGTAGCATCCTGGAATATAGCATAGCTGGAGTTCAATCCTTTGCCAGCGACAAACAAACGACGTAGGCTGGTGCCCGACCCTTTGGGTGCGACCAAAATCACGTCAACATCCTGTGGGGGTACAATACCCGTACGTTCCTTATACGTAATGCCAAAACCGTGCGAGAAATAGAGTGCTTTACCGGGAGTAAGGTGTTTTTTTACTGTGGGCCATATAGCTATTTGCGCAGCATCCGAGAGCAGGTATTGGATGATGGTGGCTTTCTGACAAGCCTCTTCAATTTCGAAGAGGGTTTTGCCCGGTTCCCAGCCGTCGGCTACAGCCTTGTCCCAGGTTTTGGAGTTCTTCCGTTGCCCGATGATTACATTGAATCCATTGTCGCGTAGGTTGAGACTCTGCCCCGGACCCTGCACGCCGTAACCGATTACTGCGATTACTTCGTTTTTAAGCACTTCGCGGGCTTTTTCGAGGGGAAACTCCTCGCGGAGTACCACTTCTTCGGTAACCCCGCCAAAATTGATTTTTGCCATTGTCTTTAAATTATGTGTAAGCTAAATTGTTGTTTGAATTAAATTGCTGTCAATAGTCTATTGGTTAATCAAGGCTGTCGAGAAAGGCATCGCGTTCCTTTAGAAACTCTGAAAGCCGCTCTATAGGATCTCTTGTGAGTGCTACCCTGCCTGAACGAATAAACTGAAGAACGTTGAATTGATTCAACTGTTCAAACAGCATCTGGGTTTCGTTTTTATGCCCGGTTTTCTCAATTACAGTGTAATCGCGGGTTATCTCCAGGATGCGTGCCCCCGAATCTCTGATGATTTGTTCTATCTGATTGCCTTCATAAAGCGCCTCGGTTGGTACTTTGTACAGCGCAATCTCCTGATAAATCATCTCCTCGTTCGAGTGGTAAAATGCCTTGAGCACATCCACAATCTTTTCAATCTGACCTACTACCTTCTGAACGGTATCTTCGGCAGTTTTTACAACTATCGTAAATTTATAGATGCCCTGAATGGCCGATTGGGAAACTGTAAGACTCTCGATGTTGATTTTACGGCGCGTAAACACGATGGTGATTCGGGTAAGCAAACCGATGTGGTTTTCGGAGAAAACGGTAATATTATATTCTTGCTTCATAACGCATTTGTTTTAGCGGAAGATTTCATTATCAACATTTTAGCTGGTTCTGGTCTTCCTTTTTATCATTTATGGGTTGTATGTGGCTGTTTATTTCTCTTTTTCTGATGGAGTTGTTTGAGCAATCGGTTTGGTTAGGGCTCAAGAATGATTTGTGATACCGAAGCTCCGGCAGGAACCATTGGAAACACATTGTCCTCCTTTTCAACCACCACCTCGAGCAGGTAAGGCCCATCGAAATCTACCATTTCCTGGATTGCCTCTTCAAGGTTCTCCCGACTGGTAACCTTCTGGCCTTCGATTCCAAAGCCTTTGGCAATCATCAGAAAATCCGGATTGGTAAGTTCTGTAAACGAATACCTTTTTTCGAAAAACAGCTGTTGCCACTGACGAACCATTCCAAGGAAGTTGTTGTTGAGGAGTACAATTTTCACCGGAAGTTTGTTTTGGGCAATCGTTCCGAGCTCCTGAATGGTCATCTGAAACCCACCGTCGCCGATCATCGTTACCACCATACGGTCGGGGGCTGCAAGCTGAGCACCCATGGCAGCCGGAAGGCCATAACCCATAGTGCCCAATCCACCGCTGCTTACAAAGCTGCGCGAGTGCTTGAATTTAAAGTATCTGGCGGCTGCCATCTGATGCTGACCAACATCGGTAACTAGGATGGCTTCGTGGTTGGTCTTTTCGGAAATAATTCGGATAGATTCCCCCATGGTGAGTCCCTCTTTTTCCGGAAAGAGATCCTTTTCAATAACCTTGGTATACTCGAGGCTGTAATCGCGGTGAAACTCCGCGAGCCATTCGCTGTGCTGATTGGGTTTCACATTATCGGTGAGCATTTTGAGCGATTTTTTGGCATCGCCCAGCACCGCTACATCGGCTTTGATGATCTTGTTTATTTCGGCACTGTCGATATCGAGATGCACAATGCGGGCATCGCGGGCATAAGAGGAAACCTTTCCGGTTACCCGGTCGTCGAATCGCATCCCAACAGCAATAATAAGGTCGGCGTCGTTGGTTTTAACATTGGGTCCGTAGTTGCCGTGCATGCCAAGCATCCCAACATTTAAGGGGTGGTCGGTAGGCATTGCCGACAGTCCCAGCAGTGTCCATGCCGCAGGTATTCCGGTTTTTTCTACAAACGCTTTCAATTCGGCTTCGGCATGGGCGATAATAACCCCCTGGCCAAACAGAAGCAGTGGTTTTTTGGCAGCATCAATGAGTTCGGCAGCTGCTTTTATCTTGAACGGATCTACCGGCGATTCGGGTACATAGCTTCTGATTTTCCGACATTTCTTATAGGAAAACTCAAGCTCACCAAACTGCGCATCCTTTGTTATGTCGATTAAAACAGGACCCGGACGACCGGTTTGTGCAATAAAGAATGCCTGTGCAATCGCTTCGGGTATCTCTTCGGCAGTGGTTACCTGGTAGTTCCATTTGGTAATCGGCATGGAAATGCCCAACACATCCGACTCCTGAAATGCATCGGTGCCCAAAAGGGGTGATGATACTTGGCCTGTAATACAGACCATTGGAATAGAGTCGATCATGGCATCGGCTATTCCGGTTACAAGATTGGTTGCCCCTGGTCCGGAAGTGGCAAAGCAAACGCCAGCCTTTCCGGTTATTTTGGCATATCCTTCAGCGGCATGGGCTGCCCCTTGTTCGTGGCGCGTTAGAATGTGCTTGATTTTTTTGTCATAGTCGTAAAGAGCATCGTAAATGGGCATGATTGCGCCACCTGGATACCCAAAAATAATCTCTACTCCCTCTTCCAGCAAAGAAAGGATTACCGCTTCTGAGCCGGATACTTTAATTGGTTCCTTGTTCATATCTAATCTCATTTATTTTACTGATCCTGTTATATTTCCGCCTTATAGGGTGTTTTCATGTAAATTGCTTTAGCACCAGCGGTTTGTCTATTTGTATTGGATTAATCTATTAGCCTCACAGCACCTTGGTCGGCCGAGGATACCATACTGGCATATGCCTTCAGCGCTTTCGTTACCTTTCTTTTGCGCACGCCCGGATGCCATCCCTCATTTCCTTTGGCGTCTTCGGCTTTCCTTCGGCGTTGCAATTCATCGTCTGACACCATAAGCTGGATGCGCCTGGTAAGGATATCGATCTCTATGGGGTCGTTGTTTTCAATCAGTCCGATGGCACCACCAGAGGCCGCCTCGGGCGATATGTGCCCGATCGATAAACCAGAGGTGCCGCCCGAAAAGCGTCCATCGGTAATAAGGGCACACTGCTTGTCGAGTTTTACGGCCTTAAGATAGGAGGTAGGGTAGAGCATCTCCTGCATACCTGGACCCCCTTTGGGCCCTTCGTATCGGATAACCACTACATGTCCGGCCTGGATTTCGTCGCCCAAAATGGCATTAACTGCATCGTCCTGCGAGTTGAATACCCTAGCAACTCCTTTAAAGGTATAGACGGAAGGATCGACGCCTGCGGTTTTTACGATACAGCCCTTTTCGGCAATATTGCCATATAAAACGGCAAGGCCACCATCGCGGTTGTAGGCATGTTCGACGCTTCTGATGCATCCGTTTTCCCGGTCGGTATCGAGCTCCTTGTAGGTACTGCTCTGCGACCCCATAACGAGATTGCGCCCGCCTCCGGGAGCCGACAAATAACGCCGCACAGCATCACTGGTAGATTTGCTGCGCATAACATCGTATTCTTCCAGTGCCCCGGCAAGGGTTTTTCCATCAATTCTGCTCACCGATGTGTCGAGCAATCCACCGCGGTCCATTTCTCCCAAAATGCCCAGAATGCCACCGGCCCGATTTACGTCCTGTATGTGGTAGTGAGAATTGGGTGCTACCTTGCAGAGGTTGGGGGTACAACGCGAAAGGCGATCAATATCTTTCATTGTAAAATCAACATCTGCCTCCCAGGCAATGGCCAGCAAGTGCAACACGGTATTGGTTGACCCACCCATGGCGATGTCTAGTTTCATAGCGTTCTCGAACGATTCCCGGGTGGCAATATTGCGGGGCAATACCGATTCGTCGCCATCGTAGTAATATGCTTTGGTGGCAGCTACAATTCTTTCGGCGGCCTCCTCGAAAAGTAATTTGCGGTTGGCATGGGTTGCCACAATGGTGCCATTGCCCGGAAGTGCTAGTCCGATAGCTTCAGCCAAACAGTTCATACTGTTGGCGGTGAACATCCCGCTACACGATCCGCAGGTGGGACATGCCTTTTGCTCAATGAGCAACAATTGTTCGTCGGAAACCGATTGGTCGGCTGCCATCACCATGGCATCTACCAGATCGTACATTTTTCCATCAATCTCGCCTGCTTCCATTGGTCCTCCCGATACAAAAACCGCTGGTATGTTGAGCCGCATGGCCGCCATTAACATACCCGGTGTAATCTTATCGCAGTTGCTGATGCAAACCATAGCATCAACGGTATGGGCATTGCACATATACTCAACCGAATCGGCAATAACATCGCGCGATGGCAAAGAGTACAACATACCATCGTGCCCCATTGCAATTCCGTCGTCTACTGCTATGGTATTGAACTCTGCCGCAAAACACCCATGTTTTTCGATAAGCGCCTTAATCTGCTGACCAACAGGGTGAAGATGCATGTGTCCGGGTACAAATTGGGTGAACGAGTTCACGACCGCGATCACCGGCTTCCCGAAGTTCTCCTCCTTCATCCCATTGGCACGCCATAAACTGCGGGCTCCTGCCATTCTGCGTCCTTGCGTTGAGGTATTGCTGCGTAACGAAATTTTCATGCGTAAAAAATGGTTTTAATAAAAAGGCCTTTCTCTGTATTGAGAAAGGCCGTTGTGTTTTAACTTCCACACACAGGTTTAGCCCTTCTCAGCTGCTGCTTAGAATAACGACCACCAGAATATGAATGTATGCGGAAAATATCTTCATTACTTAAATTTCTGTCTTGCGGCAAAAGTAAAAATTAAAATCAATTGACATTCGAAATTGAAAGTAAAAGTTGGTTATTTGTGAAAAAAATTAAGAAAAGCAGTCTTATCGCTTCTGATATTTTGATTACATCGCGATTTTAAGGTTGCTGGGAGTTGCCAAGTGTTGCCACCATCACTGCCTTTATGGTGTGTAGCCGGTTTTCGGCCTGGTCCCATACCACGGAGGCGGCGCTCTCAAAAACATCTTCGGTAACTTCCATCGCTTCGAGGCCAAATTTTTGAAAGATCTCCTCTCCCAGAAGAGTTTCGCGGTTGTGAAAGGCAGGCAAACAGTGCAAAAATCTGACGTTGGGATTTCCGGTTAATGCGATTACCTGCCGGTTAACTTGATAGGGAAGCAATAGCCTAATGCGTTCCTCCCAGACATGGTCGGGTTCACCCATCGAAACCCAAACATCGGTGTATATAAAATCGCAATCTTTTACTGCCTCCGCTACATTTTCGGTGATGGTTATCTTTGCTCCGGTTTGGGTTGCTATTTTTCTACACTGCTCTTGCAATGCTTCATCGGGTTGGCAGGCAGTGGGTGCGGCAGCCCTGAAATCGATGCCCATTTTAGCCGAACCTACCATCAAAGAGTTGCCCATGTTGTTGCGGGCATCGCCCAAATAACACAGCTTAAGCTGATGGAGCGGTTTGGTGCTGTGTTCCTGCATGGTGAGCAGATCGGCGAGTATTTGAGTGGGATGAAACTCATTGGTGAGGCCATTCCAGACCGGAACCCCCGAATAGGCAGCCAATTCTTCAACAACCGACTGCCCGTATCCCCGGTATTCGATGGCATCGTACATCCGCCCCAACACCCTTGCGGTATCC
>CAYGIQ010000142.1:0-6826 GCA_964349885.1 uncultured Prolixibacteraceae bacterium
CCTGTTGAACGGCTCGAATCTATCCGTCGGATCTTTTTTGGAGAGTAACATCAGTCACCTAAAAACTCCTTCTGAATTCTCTTGATTGCCCTCCTTAGTCTATTTTCTTCGGAGCAGTAGTTCTTTTTGCATTATTGATTATATTATAAACGTGAGTATGATTAAAATATAATCAATCGTATGTTTCTGAATTGTCACAGTTACTACAGTCTTCACTATGGCACCCTCTCTCCCGAAAAACTTGTCGGCGATGCGGCCGCATTGGGAATCAGGGCACTGGCCCTGACCGATATCAACAACTCAACTGCTATTCCCGATTTTGTGAGGCTCTGCCGGCAGAACAACATTCTTCCCCTGGCTGGAATTGAGTTCCGCCGCGACGGAGAATTGCTCTATATCGGGCTGGCAGCCAACAACGAAGGCCTCTTTGAACTGAACAATTTTCTTAGTCAGCATAGTCTCGTGCACAAATCCTTTCCTTCCATGCCACCCCATCTTCCCAATGCCTGGTTCCTCTTTCCGTTTGGAAGTCGAAAGCTTGGACAGCTTAGCGAGAATGAGTTTTTGGCGGTACAGCAGAAGGATCTTAACCGCATGCGCTATATGCATACCCGGGCCGAATACCGCAAAATGGTGGCATGGCGACCTGTCACATTGGCTGCCGGCGACGACTATGACCTCCACCGGCACTTACGGGCCATTGGGACCAATGTGTTGCTTAGCAAGGTAGATGCATCGCTGATGGCAGCTCCCGACGAGACGCTTATTCCGGAACAGGAACTGATGACCCAATATGCCGATTATCCCGAACTGCTGCAAAATATCCGGCGAATTGTAGAGCAGAGTTCCATCGACTTCGACGGTTCGGTGAAAAACAAGCAAACCTTTACCGGCAGTCGTTACGACGATAAGGTGCTGCTCGGAAAGCTGGCACTCGACGGATGGAAGTACCGGTATGGCAACGACCCTCTGGCGCTTGGTAGGGTAGAACATGAGCTCGAAATTATCGACAAGCTAGGCTTCTCCTCCTATTTTTTGATTACTTGGGACATTATCCGCTATTCGATGAGCCGCGGCTTTTATCACGTTGGGCGTGGCAGCGGAGCAAATAGCGTAGTGGCCTATTGCCTTAAAATCACCGATGTTGATCCTATCGAACTGAATCTATACTTTGAACGGTTCATCAATCCAAAGCGTTCTTCTCCTCCCGATTTCGATATCGACTATTCTTGGAAAGACCGCGATGAGGTGCAGGACTATATATTTAAACGATATGGTGCCAGGCATACTGCCCTTTTGGGTACCATTACCACGTTTCAGGGGAGATCGGTGCTCCGTGAACTGGGGAAGGTATACGGACTGCCCAAAAGCGAAATCGACGTGCTGGTAAACGAACCGGAAAGTTATCTCTACGAAAGCGAAATCACCCGCCAGATGTATCGGGTAGGAGCCATGATGGACAACTTCCCCAACAACCGTAGCATTCATGCCGGGGGAATCCTCATATCCGAAAAACCCATCACCTATTATACCGCACTCGATATGCCTCCAAAGGGCTTTCAAACAACGCAGTGGGATATGTATGTGGCCGAATCGATGGGCTTCGAAAAAATTGATATTTTGAGTCAGCGGGGCATTGGTCACATTCAGGAGAGTGTCGAAATTATTCAGCGCAACCGGGGCGATAAGATCGATGTTCACCGGGTACAAGAGTTTAAATCGGACCCCCGGATACGCGAGCAGTTGCGGGCAGCCGAAACCACAGGCTGTTTTTACATTGAGAGTCCGGCCATGCGTGGTTTGTTGCAAAAGCTGAAGTGCGACAACTACCTCACCCTGGTGGCAGCCAGTTCGATTATACGGCCGGGGGTGGCAAAGAGCGGAATGATGCGGCAATATATCCAGCGTTTTCACAACAGCGCGAACATCGATTATCTTCACCCGGTAATGGAGGAGCAGCTTGCCGAAACTTACGGTGTCATGGTCTATCAAGAGGATGTTCTGAAGGTGTGTCACCACTTTGCCGGACTTGACTTGTCGGATGCCGATGTGCTTCGGCGGGCTATGAGTGGGAAATACCGATCGCGGGCGGAATTTCAGCGAATTGTGGATAAATTCTTTTCCAACTGTGCCGACCGTGGCTATACCGAATCGCTAACCCAGGAGGTTTGGCGGCAAATCGAGAGTTTTGCCGGGTACTCCTTTTCCAAAGCGCACTCTGCATCCTATGCTGTAGAGAGCTACCAGAGTCTCTATCTCAAGGCGTACTATCCACTGGAGTTTATGGTCGCCGTTATGAATAATTTTGGGGGCTTCTACCGCACGTGGGTTTACCTTAATGAGGCCCGCCGCTGCGGTGCCATTGTTGAGTTGCCATGCGTGAACCACAGCGAAATGCTCAACACCATCAGCGGTAAAACCATCTATCTTGGGTTTGTCTTGCTGTCGGGACTCGAAGAGAAAATGGGAAAAGCCATTGTAGAGGAGCGACAACGGTTTGGGGAATTTCGTTCGCTCGACGATTTTGTGAGCAGGGTTCCGGTAAAAAAGGAGCAACTACTGCTGCTTATCAGGATAGGAGCCCTCCGTTTCACAGGTAAACCAAAATCGAAGCTCCTCTGGGAAATCCATATGCTGCTCACTCAGAAACGGACACTCCAGGTACAGCAGCAGCTTTTTGCGGAAAATCGAAAAACGTTTGAGTTGCCCCTGTTTTTGGAAAATCCGGTCGAGGCGGCCTACGATGAAATTGAACTGCTCGGATTTCCGGTGACCCAAACCTTCTTTCAGCTGCTCGAAACCCGCTGGAGAAGTACGATCAGTGCCAGAAAACTTCATGCAATGGAAGGAGAGGTAGTGAAGATGCTTGGGCTGTTGGTCACGACCAAATATGTAAAAACAACACGGGGCGAGATAATGCATTTTGGTTGCTTCCTCGATTCCGAGGGTGAGTTTTTCGATACCGTACATTTTCCCGATTCCCTGCGCGAATACCCCTTCAAAGGACATGGCATATACCTTATGCTGGGTCGTGTTTCGCTAGAGTATAGCCATCCATCGGTCGAAATTCAGAAGATGGTTAAAATGCCTGTTGTATCCGACCCTCGTGGAAGATAAATTCCATTTTGCTTCTGTCGGTGGACTAATTTCCTTGATTTTGCAAAATATGCAATGCCTGTTTTAAATTCTGCTAATTTTAAAGGCTGTATTACAAGGTAACGGATTTGGCAAACGCATATTATACAACCAACTTTATGGCCATGGGTACCCGATGCGATATGGTGATTGTCGACACCGACAGCGATATGGCCGAACGGATAGCCCGATCCATTCAGCACGAAACACTTCAGCTGGAGCATTTGCTCAGTAGGTACAACCCCGATGGTCCGGTTGCTAAATTCAATGCGCTTTCTGCTGGTGATTCATTTGAACCCGATGCCTCTTTGTGGGCCATTCTTACTGAAATGCAGCAAGTAAGCTTGGCAACGTTTGGGGTGTTTGATGTAACGGCAGGTGCCATCATCCGTTTGTGGAAGGATATGCCCGATGACACAATTGTGCACTCCCTAGAATTGGAAAAGGCCCGAAGTCAATCGGGGTTCGATAAGTTATCATTTGACCACGAACGTAGAACTGTTACCAAACTTACCGATGGGCTTGAACTCGATTTTGGGGCTGTTGGAAAAGGTATTGCACTGGATAAGCTTAAAGATTTGTTAATAGTGCAAAAAGTTTCTGCAGCTTTTATTAGTTTTGGAGAAAGTTCAATTTTAGGCTGGGGAAAACACCCCAATGGACCTTATTGGCCGGTTGGAATTCCTAATCCGATGAACCATTCTGAAGTTTTACATACGTTTCAGGTCCTTGATGAAAGCATCACCACATCGGGCTCCGTTAGCGGTAACGATGCGCAGGGTTTTCGCCGCCGAAGGCATTTGGTTGATCCACGGAGCGGTGAGTCTGTAAAAGGCGATTGGTTGGTGTCGGTAAAAAGCGATTCTGCACTAAAAGGAGAAGTTATAAGCTCGATTTGGGGCATTCTCAATGAAGAAGAGCGCCTAGCACTCCATTCATATGCGGCAGGGGCAGAGGTGCTGGAAATTGAATTTTTAAGTCAGGGAGAGGCAGTAAAGCAACTAACTACATTATAACATCTGATATGAATCAACAGGCTAAAGACCGGAGGGAGTTTATAAAGGAGCTGGGGTTTCTGGCAGGATCTGCTACCCTTCTGGCATCGGTACCATGGGTTAAGGCTTTCGCTCAAGAGAATGGAAGCATAATTGCACCCTCCGACAGAGTGCGTGTGGCCGTAGTGGGTGTCGGCGATCGGGGCAGAGCGTTGCTTCTTAATTTACAAGAGGTAGAGAACGTCGAAATTGCAGCGGTATGCGACGATTATGAACCCCACTACCAAAGAGCCATTGAACTGACCAACGGCAAGGCCGAAGCTTTTTACGACTACCGAAAGATGCTCGAGATGAAAAATCTTGATGCGGTGGTGGTGGCTACCCCCCTGAATGAACATGTTCACATCGTGAATGATGCTTTGCAGGCAGGCTTGCATGTCTTTTGCGAAAAGAGCATGGCCCGCACCCTTGCTGACTGCAACCTGATGTTGGAGACACAGGAAGCTACTGGCAAAATTCTTCAGATTGGCCACCAGCGTCTTTTTAATCCAGTTTATCTAAATGCCCTCGAACGCATCAGAGCGGGTGAAATTGGCAATATTTTTCAGGTTCGTGCCTACTGGCATCGAAACGCCAATTGGCGCCGGGCTGTGCCTTCGCCCGAATTGGAGCGTAAAATCAACTGGAGACTCTACAGCGAGTATTCTGCAGGTTTAATGACAGAGTTGGCCTCGCATCAGATTCAGGTCGCCAACTGGTTTTTAGATCGCGTTCCGGTAAAGGTGATGGGATCTGGCAGTATTTGCTACTGGAAAGATGGTCGGGAGGTATACGACCATGTGGCCCTTGTGTACGATTACGATAATGGAGCCAAGTGTCTTTACGACTCATATATAGCGAACAAACATCACGGTTTGGAGGAGCAGATATTGGGCGACAAGGGAACCATTGAGCCTGAAATCAACCGCATCTATTCCGAAAATCCACCAAAAGCTCCCGGAATACGCCAACTCGTTCACTCCATTGAGAAAGGTATCTGGGATACCATACCCATTGGCGGAGCCACTTGGGTGCCCGAAACCGCTGTTCCTTACCGAGGAAATATCATCGCTCCCTACGATAACAACGATACATTGCTCCAAATGATTGGATTTGTGAAGGCTGTGCGCAACGGGCAACCATATCCCGGATTGCTCCGCGAAGGATATCATGCTTCTATTGCTGCTTTGCTCGGACTTCAAGCCATGGAGACTGGAATGCCGGTAGATTGGACCGATGAATACCGTATGCCGGCAGGAAGGGGCTGAAATTTAATCGATTGATACTGTAATAGATCAACTTTTGCTTTGGGCTGTTGGTCATTCCCTAGATCACCCAATATATTATTCAAAACAACGAAAATGAGAGATATCGTAATTAAGGCAGCAACGATTCGAAAAGAACTGATTATTTTTTCAGTTAGTTTGGTGGCCGCGCTACTGTTGAACATCTATTCCATTGTTTCTTACGAAACTGCCTGGAAAGAGCTTTACAGTCAGCTTCATGTTGTTATCGCTTTAGGCATCGTAATATACCTTCTGGTGCTGTTTTTCAGGCTAATTGCACTGGGGGTGACTGGAATGTTTAAGTCACGTGCATAGTTAAGGTCTGCCTTTTTCAATCATCGTTGGCTGCGATAATTTTTTTGTTCTTTAGGATGTTCACAATTGCATCCACAATTTGGTCGTCCGACAAACTTGCGTAGTTGAATACAACGTCGAAATCGGAATTTATATAGGTTCTACCTATAAATGCCATAGTGAATTGTTGTCTTTTCTCATCGGCCTTCTGTACATGATTTTCGGCCTCTTGGTGACTCAAATTCTTAACCTGAGCAACCCGGTTGATTCTCCATTCAACGGGTGCTTCAAGTCGAATGCTTAGCTTGTTGGGTAAATCGGACAGTACAGTAGTTGCACCCCTTCCCAGAATAATGAATCTGCCTTGAATGGCTATTTTGACCAATAAGTCTTTTAGTATGACGGCGGTTTTTTCATCAAAATTATCGATAAACTTTTCAGTGCTGAAAGCATCGGCAACAATGTCGAGTCGCTCCTGAAGTTCCGGATCTTTCTTTTTTCGATCGTTTAGCTCCTTCTGCATCTCCTTTATGGCCTGTTTAAAGGAGTCTTTATCGGTCCACTGCCACTCCGCATCGGTTTTTGTGTCCGACATGTAGCTGTAACCTGTAAGTATCTTAGAAAGCTTGATGGCGATCCGCCTAGCCGAACAGCCGGTTTGCCTCGAAATGGTTACAACCGGTCCGGCAAAATCGCCGGTTTCCAGATTGGAAGCTGCAACATACTTAAGGTAGTTGTTTAAAAATTCTTTCATAGAATAGGTTTTAAAGGAATCTCTGACGAATTTACGTTGGTTTGAATTTCTATACAGTGAAACATGTTGTAGAATACCCGTTTGGATGGATGTTTTACAACAACTCTGCATAGTACAGTTTGCTTTGCCCCAATTAAAAAATCGCGGAAGTAAAAGGCAAATGTTAAGAGAAAGCGGGTAGTGGGTAAAAATAAAAAACGGGTTTGCAGCAGTAATGCAACCCGTTTTCCACGTTGGTTTAATTAGATTTGTAAAACTGAATTAGTTAGTTTATCAGAGATACTCTATTGGTTCCAAATCTGTCTGACGAAGATAGTATATTT
>CAYGIQ010000143.1:0-6670 GCA_964349885.1 uncultured Prolixibacteraceae bacterium
TTATTATACTTAGGATTTGCTGAATCTGCAAATTCATCAATTATCATTACTATGTCTTCACTTTTTGAACGTTTTTCATCGAGGGACAATCTCAAACGAGCATACAAATTTGTTCTAAACGAATTTGCTAAAACAACCCTATCAATAAGCCCTCTTAATCGCCCAGCGCTAACAGCAATCGATGCTATTGGTGAACAGTTTTTTGTTGCCCTAGAGCAATGCCTGCGAGATGGAAAATATACCCCAGAACAAGGGTTTTTCGTATACATTCCTAAGGATAATCTCGGGCTCCGCCCCATCTGCGTCCTATCAATGGTCGATCGTATCGTGTATCAAGCAATGTTCAACCAAGAAATAATTGGATATAAAGTTGATGGACAACTATCAGACGCGGCTTGCTTCGCCCACCGGGTCAACGATGATAAGGACGCCGACGACTACATTTCTCCCTATTTCAATGAATGGGATACTTTTTGTAAATTGCAAGAGAAAGCATTTCGCGAGGGTTACACGTGGAGAACGGAGTTTGATGTTCAGCAATATTTCGAAAATATTCCCATTGTGAAATTGATGGAAATACTTCAGCACGATTTTGATATCAGGGATGAACAAATACTTTCTTTATTAAAAACCCAGCTCTGTACATGGGTTGAATATCACGAGTTACCAAAAGGTATACCACAAGGCCCAAATCCATCATCGGTACTTGGAAACGTTTACCTTTCCAAGCTTGATACCGCGATCCAAACTGGGCTAATTGGAGACGATCTCCGTTATCTACGATACGTTGACGACATTATTTTAATGGGGAAAACAAAAGAGGCCGTTTTACAAGCCACTGAAAAGATCGCCCGTTTTCTCCGGGGTTTTAACTTGAACCTTAATGAAAAAACTAGTGTTTCCAAGCTGCATGACGCAAAAACCATTCATGCCATGCGCATAACTTCGGATTATAATGAAGAGACAGCGGATATATCCGAAGACGAGTTCGGACAAATTAAAGAAAGAATTCCGCTCATTGTTAATGACTTACTGCAAGAGAAGAAAATTGAAAAACAGGACCTACGAAACCTACGGTATTACCTCAAGGCAGGGACGAACTACGCCCTTGAATTCATACTTAAACTAATCGGCGTGGTCCCACTTCGGCCCTCGTTAATCGTACATATCATTCAGTATGTTACCGAGGCACGTGAACTTTCAAGAACTCTGGGGAAAGCATCGGATATCGTCGCTATTGATAACGCCTTATGGGAGGCGTATAATCATAGTGAAATATCAGAATGGTCAAGGTTTTGGATACTTAAGTTTTTAGTCTCGAGTGCGGACGTATCCGTCGGTGGGATAACTGACGAACTGGAGCGAATTCTTGCATCAAGGGAAGCCACTATTTTCAAGATCGTGGGTTTTTATAATGAAGCAATACGTGGTCGTGAAATAAACTTAGAATCAATAAATCGAGCCATACAAACGAGCAACAGCAACGTCGAAAAGTCCCTGTACTCATTTTTCCTGTACAACGCATTTGATGGTGCCCGAGTCGCAACAATTCGTGAGCATATTCAACAGATGCTGGACGCACCATCCCACGAAATGAATCTCATTGGTTGTTATTTGCTAAAAAGTAAGCCCGAGATTGCAACGGGTGATATAAATGGTGTTTTTTCGTCATACATCCTTGAGAAAGAATTGGAGACGTTGCCAAGACCGACCGACAAAGCGCAATTGATTGAGGGCGAACAATATTTTGCGGTTCATCGAAATGCCTTGGTGCCAATGTCGTCACTTGCATCATTTTTTGATGTTAAAGGCAAAAAACCAATAAAATATTCGATACAGCTGCCTTTGCCGCCGGAAAAAGTTGCTTGGGAAAAGGTTATACTGAAGATGAAGGAAGGAATGCATGAGGTCGAGATTTTTTATAACAACAAGCACATAAAAACAGCGGATTATAGAGAACTGGGTTTCTTTACGGGCAAGAAACAACAAAAACCTGACCGCCAATGGGGTTTTCTATGCGCTCTATCAGTTCTATCGGCTACGGGGATCCAACAGGCGACCCCCGATCAGATGCGTCAGATGATTGCCGTTAACTCGCACATCCCCCTTGCTACAAGTAATGTACACCAAATCAAGAGAGCATTGGTAAATCATTTACGATCCCTGTTCAAAACTGAAGACAACCCATTTCACGTAAGACGGGATTATTATGATCCTAGATTCACTATATTACCCGAACCTGTGTTGAGAAGGCCGGAAATATGGCAACAGGGTGGTCGGTTAAACGAAAACGCAGTATCCGAGGATAGCGAAGAAGGGCGTCCCTGAAAAATCAGCGGTAATTTTTCTAACTTAAATAGAAAACCAACCCGTTATCACGGGTGCTTTTTAGCTTCACTGATATTTCAGCATATAGGGTAGAGGGCGATGAGCGCCCCACGATCACATGTTAATCATTACCCTATATGCCGGAAATAAATAGTACGTTAAAGCGCAGCGATTTGTCGGTATTTACGACCTATGATCTCGGCGCTGCTTCCGCATTAATCTGTGTCGGTTTCGAATTGCAGGCCATCGAGAAGGATAACCCTAAAAAGTGTCGTTTTGTTTTCCAAAAAACAACCGGTCTTTATGGGTCATTAACGCGTTACTGGGCGAACAGCCTTAATGGTGATCTTCTGAAATACTTTGACACCCTGAAAATGTTGAAGAATCGGATTTACAGCGAATGATATGAGGAAAGCCAGCCAGATTACCCACGAAATCATCCTCACCGTGGAGCAAATTGATGAACTAACGTGGCAGCTCAACGAATTGTGGAAACACTTTGAACATCTTCAGAAGGAACTCCAACATTTTATCAAGTACAACCGCACCATTAATCTCAAATAAACCCCCATGAAAATTACCATTATCACGTCAACGGTTCGTCCGGACGGCACCATGGTTGAGATGCTCTACCAACCAGAGGAACAAAACACGACATTCGCAATATACCGGGACAACCAGGTTGAATATGCCAACGAACTGGTGTTGAACGAAGAAGAATCCCTTGCCCCATTACCATCAACAAGCGACATTGTAAAAAATCAGGTCATTCTGCTTCCATCCGAGGCAACCGACTATGGCACCGACGCGGAACTAATCCAAACGGTAAGAGGCTTCATCCATTCGTACCTACAGGTCAATCCGTTGTTCGAGCAGATTGCCTGCTATTACATTTTACTCACGTGGGTCTACAGGCGGTTCAACGAACTGCCATATCTTCGGGCATTAGGTGATTACGGTACCGGCAAGTCCAGATTCTTGAAGGTTATTGGCTCTCTATGCTATAAGGCAATTTTTGCCAACGGCGCAATCACTACATCACCCATCTTCCGGATAATCGAGCTATGCCACGGGACGCTAATTTTAAATGAAGCCGATTTTGCCGAGACCGATGTGTGGAGTGATATGACGAAGATCCTCAATAACGGGTTTGAAACCGGATTCCCGGTTCTGCGGTCGGAAGCAATTGGAAAAAATTTCGAGGTAAAGACGTTCGACGTGTTCGGGCCGAAAGTGCTTGGCGCCCGGAACCATTTTGAAGACAAAGCGCTCGAAAGCCGATTCATTACGGAGGAAATGGACAATGCGGCACTCCGTGAGGATATTCCCATCAACCTACCGGAAAAGTTTGCGGATGAAGCCCGAGCGATCCGTAACCAACTCCTCATGTGGCGCTTTAGGAATTACCACGCCATCAAGCTGAACCCGGAACTGATAAACCGCAGCATTGAACCCCGCCTGAACCAAATCTTGGTACCCCTGTGCAGCATTATCACCGACCAGGGCCTAATAAAGGACATCACCGAGCTAATCAAACAGATGAACAGCCAGATCGTTAAAGACCGTGGTATGTCCCGCGAGGCCGAGACGTTGGAGGCCATTTTGAAGCTCCAGGCCACATCAGCGACCGACCCAACCGTGAAGGATATTTGTGAGCGGTTTAACGAAGGAAAGGCGGATCGCGAACAGGTCACTAACCGAAAGATTGGTTATTGGGTCAGGGAAAAACTCGGCCTGACATTGGAGCGAACCGAAAGTGGCTACACGCTCCCGTTCGCCGCCAATAACAACAAGCTAGTGAAGCTCGCTTCGCGCTACGGGCTAACCGTTACAACCCCTGTGGACGTTCAGGACATACATAACGTTCAGGACTTATTTGCTAAATGAACGTCATGAACATCATGAACGTTAGGAGAGACAACCATGGATGAACCATCAGTAAAACAAATTGCCGCGAACCAGGAGAACGCCAAGAAGGGTGGTGTAAAAACCGATGAGGGCAAAGCCATCAGCCGCTATAACGCCCTCAAGCACGGTTTATTGAGCCGTGAAGTGCTCCTGAAGGGCGAGGACGAGGACTTCTTCATCGCCATGCAGAAGCGGCTTCGGACCGAGTTATCACCAACCACGGAAATGGAGCAGATACTCGTTGACCGGATAGCGGCAAACGTCTGGCGATTACGGCGAGCGTTACAGGTGGAACGGGAAATGATCCAAGACGACCAGGAGGGCAATGAGGACTTCTCGTTCAACCGGGGTAAAACCATGGGCTCATTCTTTAGCCGTGATTTTGCCAACCACGACACCTACGGGAAATTCATCCGGTATGAAAGCAGCATTGAGCGGGGTATTTACCGTGCCCTACATGAACTCCAGCGCCTCCAGGCGGCCCGTACAGGTGACATAACCCCACTGCCCCCCATCGCTATTGACGTGAACACCGATGACGCCGACTAATTGGGTTCGTTTAGCAAAGCCAGCATTATATAACAAGTTAACTGACACTGGCACTTTGAGTTTGGGATTAGCCATAATCGGTGGTTTTGAACGAATCTCATCTTTATTGTTTTCGGCTGGTTTAGAAAAAAAATATGTCCCGACCGAAGACTGAACTCAGTAACAGCATCAGTATTTTCTGGCTCAATCGCCATGGCTTCATCCCTGTAGGTGGTGGCTGGGCCTCGGGAAGTTTAGTTTGGACCATTGGCGTGAGTAAAAGCAGTGTTGGGTTTTCTGTATCCATTAAACAGTCAAGTGATGATCATCTACAGCTGAACTATACCCATACAGATAACTTGAGCGGCGATAAGGAGCCTCTCGATTATAGGGTTGCGTTAACCACGACCCCGTGCCGCTATGGTGGCGTTCGATACTGGTTCAAGTGTCCGCTCACTAAGAATGGCCAACCCTGTGGTCGTAGAGTCGGGATCCTATATTGCGTAGGTAAGTATTTTGGTTGTCGAACATGCGGTGACATTGTCTATTCGTCGCAGATGCAGGGCGGTAAGTACCGAACCAGTTCCGTGTCGGTCCCCGATATAGAGTATCTGGAGAAACAAATTCATCGTTACTACTACCGGGGTCAACCAACTCGAAAATACCTGCGTCTGCAAAAAATGAATCAAAAACTGCTGCGAGATTTGCAACTGGTTGCTGGTGTTTTGAATCTTGACCATGCAACTAACTGATCAACAAATTGCTGAGTTCCAGGCACTCTACGAAAAGCACTTCGGCGAGCAGATTAGCCGTGAAGAAGCCTATGAGAGTGCCACACGCCTAATAAGGCTCCTACAAGCCACATATAAGCCCATGACTATCGAAGAATACCGGCGGAATTCTACTCTTATATAAGGCTTGAATACCCAATGAAAACCTGCTATCATTCAACTGTTGACCCTCTCGTAAAAAGCCCCAGAAAGTGTTCGGTTTTGCCGGTCCTACAGGGGCGGCCTGCCAGCAAACACCCTTTCTGGGCGCGAGTTGGGTCAACCAGGCCGTCCCTTTAGGCATTAACATACAATGATATGACCACCAGACCCATTAGGTACTTCCTCTACGCCCGAAAATCGTCCGAGAGCGAAGACCGTCAAATACAGTCCATCGATGACCAGATTTCGCATCTGAAAGAAACTGCAACCCGTCTGCATCTTCGGATTGTCAAAGTCTACACTGAATCAAAATCGGCGAAGCAACCATATGCCCGCCCCATTTTCCAAAAAATGATCGAACGCATCCAGAAGGGCGAAGCCGAAGGCATCCTCTGTTGGCAAATCAATCGACTATCCCGTAATCCGGTCGATAGCGGCACCATAAATTGGTTGCTTCAAAAAGGCGTCATCAGATCGATCCAAACGACTGAACGACAATATCTTCCTGAAGACAACGTGTTGCTTCTTAGTGTCGAGAGTGGGATGGCTAATCAGTTTATCCGTGACTTAAGCAAAAACGTCAAACGCGGGATTGGTAGTAAATTGGAAAAAGGCTGGAAACCCGGGTTGGCGCCGATCGGTTATCTCAACAAACTGGAAGACCACACGATCATTCCCGACCCTGCTAGGTTCCCACTCATTCGTCGTGCCTGGGATCTGATGTTATCCGGCACAACAAACCCTCCTGCAATCCTCAAGAAACTCAACGACGAATGGGGCTTCCGTTCAATCAAAAGAAAACGGAGTGGTGGCAATCCCCTAGCCGAGAGTGGTATCTATAAGATCTTTTCCAGCCCATTCTACAAAGGAATACTAGTCCATGAAGGTATTGAGTATCAGGGTAGCCATGAATCAATGATAACGTCGGCGGAATTCGACCGCGTACAAATGCTATTAGGTAGAAATAGTCATTA
>CAYGIQ010000144.1:0-6650 GCA_964349885.1 uncultured Prolixibacteraceae bacterium
CCTCTAAAAAGTGTACAATAGGCTGATGTATATCGGAGTTGCTAAAAATGGTCAGATGCTTCTCTGTCGCCCAATCGAGCACTTTAGGATACCAATTGTTGTAGTTGGCTACCTCAATTCCCTGAAAAAGTTTCTCGTCAAAAAGTTTTTGGTGCTCCGGCATCCATACTGGTCCTTCAGGAGCCTGTGCCACCCATCCCGGATGATTCCAGATTACAAATGCTCCTTGCTTCTTTGCTTCCCTGAGTGCCATCAGCGGGTCATCGTTCATTAGGAGAGAGGCCTCTTCGATGAACAGTGCGTTGAAATGTCCTGGTGGCATTGATTTGGTAATTTCGGTTCCTTTTACCAGCAGAATGCCACGTTGCTTTGCATAATTACGGGTAATTTCATAGGGGGCTTCATGATTAATCGGCACATAACTTTTATGCGGTGTATATTCGAGGTGGTCTGTGATGGAGATAACATCAAGCCCTTCTCTCCAGGCCTCATCAATCCTAACGGTCGGCCATACACTACCGTCGGAGAATACGGTGTGTGTATGGAAGTCACATTTAAGTGTGAGGTAATCGCCAATTTGCGGAAGTGCAATCTCTTTTCTAATCGGTTGTGCGTTGCTAAAAATAACCAGAAAGAGCAACGACAAAAAAGTGATCCCTGTTTTCATTTGCTGAATTTTAATAAGTCACTATAAACTAGGTCTGTTTTGTATAACGGCAGCAGTATTTCTGCTTTCTTTCTAAATATGCGGAAAAATTCTTGATTAAGGCTTCAGATTATAAGGGTACTATTTAGTCGAACTCGCAGGGTTTAGTTTTCCATTCAGTTTTTTGAATGCATTTTCCATTGATTTGTTAATGTCGGCATAAGGTAGTTGTTCGCGCGCAATGTAAATAAACATACAATGTGTTGTTCGCGGTTGCCAATTGTATTGCGTTGAGTGGACGTTTAGCCGATATGCTTCCCTTAATTGTCGCCTTATCCGATTTCTGGCGACTGCTTTTTTAAAGTTCTTTTTGCTGACACTAAAGGTGGCCTTTAAACCCTGAAATTCTTCAGTTTTGGAACTTAGGTAGACGATTCTCAACGGATAGACCAAAAACGACTCACCACTTTCGAAAAGCCTGCCGATCTCCTTGAGGCTTTTTAGCCGATCGCTCTTTCCGAATCTATGGCTTGTGGGCTGCATGACATCTAAGATAGGATAAAAATTAAGGTGGTTGCGACAATGCCACTAAAAATACCAGCCGGATTGGTCAGCGGGATCAATTGATTAAATATGAAACTACCAATTGTAAGATCCGATTTTCACCCCGAAAATTATTTGCCCTTATTGGCACTCCTAATGTACTGTTCGAGTGCCATGGTCATTGAGGGTGCTTCAGGGGTTGGCGCTTCTATGTCTAGTTTTAATCCAGCTTCCCTAACAGCCTGGGCTGTATTGGCGCCAAAGGCTGCTATCCTGGTATCCTTTTGCTCAAATCCGGGAAAGTTATGAAAGAGGGATTTAATCCCCGAAGGACTAAAAAACACAATTACATCGTAATTAACATCAGAAAGATCTGATAAGTCGCTGCTAACGGTTCGGTAGAGTACTGCCTGAGTAAATTTGAAATTTCCCTTTTCAAGCATCCGCGGAATCTCCTGAGAATGAATGTCAGAAAGAGGAACCAAGTAGCGTTCATCTTTGTGTTTCTTCATAATGTCGATCAGATCCTGCATGTTCCCATTCGCATGAAAAATTTTGCGCTTTCTGAAAACTATATATTTCTGAAGGTAAAAGGCTGTGGCTTCCGAAATACAGAAATACTTCATGGTATCGGGGACGGTGAGCCTCAACTCTTTGGCCAGCCTGAAATAGTGATCGATACCGGTACGGCTGTTGAAAATTACAGCTGAGTAATCCAGAATCTGAATTCTTGTTTGACGGAACTCCTTGGCAGAAACTCCTTCAACCTTAATAAAGGGCCTGAAATCAATTTTGACGCCTGTGCCTTCTGCCAGATCTGAATAGGGTGATTTAGCGTTACCCGGATCAGGTTGGGATATGAGAATCGTTTTTACTTTCAATGCCGTAGGTTTTTAGAATTGCACCGGATGGTTATACAACCAATAATTTAAAAACAACCAAAGTGGGCAAAAATTCAAGGGTGCAAAGGTACAAAAAGAGATAAAATATAGGCAACTGTTTTTGAAGGAAAATATTTATTCCCCTTAAAAGCAATAACAAATAGACAAATCCGAATAAAACAATGCCAATCGCAAACAGGATTCCTGCATTATCTATGGGCCCCCACTCAATAAGACCCACTACCGGAAAAAGAAAAATTCCGGCAACCTTTACACTATTGTTCTGATTAAATATAAATTCACTCGCGAGGGTTTGCTCACTAAACAGATACCCCGAAATACTATGCATCAGTTTCTTGATAAGAAGAAAACCAGTTACACCTACAAACAATACGGGAAAAAGCAAAAAGCCTTCAAAAGGAACTGACAAATACTGGTGGGTCGCCAGCTGGAAGGCAAACATGCTTATGGTAACGTAACTAAAGATCTCGAGTAACGTACTTGCCCATTCGAACCCAACATTGCTTTCTCTGAAGATACGGGAGGCTGTATTGTAATTGGTTATGCCAATAAAAACTCCAGAAATATATTTATCGGCAAGATTTCTAATAATGGCAAAAATGACGAGAACAGCCATCGCAATAAAAAGAAACCAATCGCTTTCTCCATATTGGCGGATCCTTGAAGGAAGAACCAAATTCGATTCGCTATGGATGAACGATGGAACATCTATTGCAGACCTAGGGGGCAGAGTTTGGGTGCCTGAAATAAACATTTTTTGGTTCTCGCGATTTTTCCAGTACCTGATCTGCTCTGCAGTATAGGTTGGAACGCGTTGAGCCGGCTGGGCTTCGGAGAAGGTAATCGAGTCGGGCTTATGTGAATTGGTTGGCAACAGTAACTCATATGGAACGGCGGCATCATAACGCTCCATGAATGGAGAATTGAGATCAAAATCTTCGATTATCGCCTTGACCATAAGCGTATGTTGTGGGGCAAAGGTATTAATTTCTTATGGACTATTTGCTGGATTCACGCTTGACTGAAATTACCGAATTAGAATGCTCAGGGACAATTCTCTGTTTCGTAACTGCGCAGAAACTCCATGAGTTCACACAACTCCATTCTCTCTTTTGAACCGGAAGGTGCTTCTATTATTTCGAGAAACCGGCGAAGCGCCTTTCGATAATCATCCTCCGTTACAATTTGTCTGTTCATTTTAATGGGCGTCCAGCCAGTTGTTGGCCGATTTCATCTCTACAGTGAGCGGTACAGGCAAGTTAACTGCATGCTCCAGATTGCGTTTTACAATACTGCTCACTGTTTCAAGTTCCGGTTTGTAAACATCAAAATTGAGTTCGTCGTGCACTTGTAAAACCATTTTTGACCGCAAATTATTTTGGATCAATTCGTTGTGGATTTTTACCATAGCTACTTTAATGATGTCGGCTGCAGAACCCTGAATCGGTGTGTTTATGGCATTGCGTTCGGCCATACCACGAACAACGGCATTGTTTGAATTAATATCACTAAGATAACGCCGCCGGCCCATAATTGTTTGAACATAGCCTGTTTTTCGGGCATTGTCGATCGCCGACTCCATATATTCCTTTACTTTGGGGAAATTTAGAAAGTACCCATCGATAAGATTCTTCGCATCGGAGCGCGATATGTTAAGTCGTTGTGAAAGTCCAAACGCTGATATACCATATATTATTCCGAAATTGGCTGTCTTTGCCTGCCTGCGCATATCAGCTGTTACTTCATCGGGCGGTACCCCAAAGATTCTAGCTGCAGTTATGGCGTGAATATCCTGATTCTGTTTAAAGGCCTCCAGCATGCCCGGGTCTTCGCTGATGGCGGCCATTATTCGCAGCTCGATTTGTGAATAGTCGGCCGATAACAATAGATGCTCATCGTCAGAGGGGATGAACGCTTTTCTGATTTCTCGTCCATTCTCGTCCCGGATGGGTATGTTCTGCAGGTTTGGGTTGTTCGAACTTAGACGGCCTGTTGCGGTAACCGCTTGGTTGTATGAAGTATGAATTTTGCCTGTCTTAACATTTATGAGTTCAGGCAGTGTTTCAACATAGGTGTTGAGGAGTTTTTTTAATCCTCTGAAGTCTAAAATTTTGCTTATGATAGGGTGCTTGTGGATGTGTTGAGCCAGCACTTCTTCGTTGGTGGAGTATTGTTTGGTTTTGGTGCGTTTGGCATTTTGGTCGATCTTTAATTTTTCGAACAGAATTTCACCCAATTGCCGTGGAGAGGATACATTGAAATTTTGACCGGCCAGCGCTATAATTTCTTCCTCAATCGCAATAATCTGCGCTCTTAATTCAACGGCATAGTTTTTAAGGGCATTGGTATCGATTTTTATGCCCGTCATTTCCATTTGAACCAAAACTGGTACCAAAGGCATTTCAACCTCGCGGAAAAGTTGCATCAATTCATGCTCGTCTAAAGCTGGTAAAAGTGCATGCTTGAGCTGTAAGGTCATATCGGCATCCTCGCAAGCATAATCCTTGAGCAATTCGAGTGCTACAGCCCGCATAGAGATTTGGTTGCGGCCTCGGCTGCCTATGAGGTTTTCGGTTGGAATTTTTTCATAATTGAGATAAACCTGACAGAGATGGTCAAGATTGTGTTTCATTTCTGGCTCTATTAGATAGTGGGCCAACATGGTGTCAAAAAGTTTACCCCTGACCTCCAACCCATACTGCTGCAACATCAGTAGATCATATTTTAGGTTTTGTCCGACCTTTTCAATGCGCTCATCTTCAAACACTGCCTTAAACTCATGCAGAATTTTCGTGGCCTCTTCCCTGTCAGAAGGCAATGCTACACAAAAAGCTTCGTGGGGTCTAAAGGAGAATGAAATGCAAACAACATCAGCGGTATGCGGATCGAGTCCTGTTGTCTCGGTGTCGAAACAAAACTCAGATTGCACCGAAAGCTCTGCTCGCAGACTTGCCCGTTGTATCTCGTTGGCAATCCAATAGTATTGATGTGGAGTCGACTCAATGTTCTGTCCCGAAACTGGAACGGAAATAGGAGCAGACATCGCCTCCTCTCCAAACAGTGAACCCTGAAATGGGATGCGCTCTGAGAATGACTGCCCGGTTGTTTTTCCAGAAGTGGTTGAATTTACACCAAGTTTGTCGGCAAGCTGTCGAAACTCAAGGTCCTCGAACAGTGCTTTAAGTGCAATTTTGTCGGGTTCTTCCAGCGTCAGAGAGGATGGATCAAAACGAATAGGGACATCCAACTTAATCGTAGCAAGAATTCGCGAAAGCCTTACCTGATCCTCATAGGCGATGAGGCTCTCCTGTTGTTTTCCCTTTAAATCACCAATGTTCTGATAGATTCCTTCAATGCTGCCATAGGTAGCTATCAGTTTTTGAGCATTCTTAGGGCCAATACCCGGACAGCCAGGAATGTTATCGGAGGCGTCCCCCATCAATCCCAATATATCGATAACTTGCTCGGGGTGCTCAATGCCAAATCCGGCTTGTACCTCTTCTATCCCCCAGATCTCATTGTCATTGCCCATCTTTCCGGGTTTGTACATTCGAACGGATTCGCTTACCAGCTGAGCGTAGTCCTTATCGGGCGTCATCATATAAGTGTGGTAACCTTCCTTGGAGGCCTGCAAAGCAAGGGTTCCAATAATGTCGTCGGCCTCGAAGCCCGCAAGTTCTATAATCGGAATTCTGAATGCTTCTACCAGTTTGCGTATGTAGGGAATTGATTTTCGTAGATCCTCAGGCATCTCTTCACGGTTGGCCTTGTACTGAGGGTAAAGTTCATGTCTGAAGGTGGGTGAGGGAAGGTCAAAAACAACTCCTAGGTAGTGAGGTTTTTCCTGCTCCATAAGCTGCACAAGGGTATTGGCAAAACCGAGAGCAGCGGAAGTATTTACGCCTTTGCTGTTAAATCGTGGATTCCGAATGAATGCGAAATAGCTCCTGTAAATGAGCGCAAATGCATCAATAAAAAAGAGTTTTTTGATCTCCTCGGTCATAGCAATGGGATTAAAGGTTATCTGATGCAAACCATTCGGCATACGATGTGCCTGTTTCGAAAAGTTTCAGACTGTATAGCTGTACCTCCGACGGCAATTGGGGTGATAGCAAATTGGCAATGTGCAGCAAAATGTTCTCGGTTGTGGGTTGGAAATCAACAATAATCATTCGGCTGGTAAGTTCCGATAAGGCCATTTTGTGCCCATTGTCGAGCAGCGAATTTACCATTATGGCATGGTCTAACTGATCTACAACGCTTTTTTTTACCGAATTTTTAAGGTCGTGAAAATCCATTACCATACCGTCCTTGGGATGTCCGGGTGCCTTTAAAACTGATCCGGTAACCGTTACCTCGAGTTGGTAGGAGTGTCCGTGAATATTGCGGCAAATCCCATCGTATGCATACAATGCATGGGCCATTTCGAAATGAAACCGCTTGGTAATCCGTATTATTGACATACAACTTTGGCGCTTCTGAAATGGGGTGAAGTTACTTAAAATATGCTTTTGAAAGCAGCCATGTAATGGGGGCGTAATCGTGAGTTTATTTGCAAT